>JAISGR010000164.1 GCA_031262995.1 Prevotellaceae bacterium
ATGAACGACGACAAGGTGCCCGCCGGCAAGTATGTCGTCTCCACCAGCAACCGCAACTTCGAGGGGCGACAAGGTCCCGGCGCACGCACCCTGCTGGCAAGTCCGCTCACCGCCGCCGCAGCCGCTGTGACGGGCGTAGTGACCGACCCCAGAGCATTGATGTAACCCATATCCTCCGATAAAACCCCCAAGGACAATGAAACAGAAGTTTACCATTATTACCTCGACGTGCGCCCCTCTCCCGTTAGAGAACGTCGACACCGACCAAATCATCCCTGCCCGTTTCCTGAAAGCCACCACGCGCGAAGGGTTCGGCGAGAACCTCTTCCGCGACTGGCGTTACGACAACCGGGGCAACCCCGTGCCCGACTTCGTGCTCAACCGCCCCGAGCACGCCGGTGCGCAGATTCTCGTGGCAGGCAAGAACTTCGGCAGCGGCTCCAGCCGCGAACATGCCGCCTGGGCAATCGCCGACTACGGCTTCCGCGCCGTGGTGAGCAGCTTCTTTGCCGACATCCACAAGAACAACGAACTCAACGTGGGCGTCTTGCCCGTCGTGGTGAGCGAACCCTTCCTGCAAGCCCTCTTCGCCGCCATCGCCGCCGACCCGGCAACGCAGGTGGAGATCGACCTGCCCGCGCAGACCATCACCCTCCTCGCCACCGGCGCCGCCGAGCACTTCGACATCAGCGCCTACAAGAAGCAGTGCCTCACGGAGGGACTGGACGACATCGACTTCCTGCTGCGGGGCATGCCGCTGATAACCGCGTACGAACAGCGCAGAAAGGAGGCACACGGATGAAGCAGCGAGTGATTGAAATCATGGACACCACCCTGCGCGACGGCGAGCAGACGGGCGGCGTATCTTTCCTGCCGCACGAGAAGCTGATGATAGCCCGGCTGCTGCTCGAAGAGGTGCGCGTAGACCGGGTCGAGGCAGGGTCGGCGCGCGTCTCCGACGGCGAGATGAACGGCGTCCGCCTGATAGCCGACTGGGCGGCGCGCCGCGGCACGGAGATGCTGGAGCGGGTAGAGGTGCTCGGCTTTGTCGACGGCACGCAGTCGGTCGACTGGGTGTGCCAAGCCGGCTGCCGCGTTATCAACCTGCTCTGCAAAGGCTCGGAGCGCCATTGCCGCGAGCAGCTGGGCAAGTCGCCCGAGGCACACATCGCCGACATCCTCCGCGTGGTGGCGTATGCCGGGACGCGCGGGCTGACCGTCAATGTCTACCTCGAAGACTGGAGCAACGGCATGAAGCAGTCGCCCGACTACGTCTACCAATTGGTCGACGCCCTCATCCACACCCCCGTGCGGCGCTACATGCTGCCCGACACGCTGGGCGTGCTCAACCCGTTGCAGGTGGTGGAGTACATGCGCAAGATGCGCAAGCGCTACCCCGACGCCCACTTCGACTTCCACGCCCACAACGACTACGACCTGGCGGTGAGCAACCTCCTCGCCGCCGTGCTCAGCGGCGCGCAGGGTGTGCACACCACCATCAATGGCTTGGGCGAACGCGCCGGCAACGCCCCCCTGAGCAGCGTGCAAGCCATCCTCAAAGACCACTTCAACGCCATCACCCGCATCGACGAGAGCCGCATCTATGAGGTGAGCCGCATCGTCGAATCCTACTCGGGCGTTGCCATCCCTGCCAACCGCCCCATCATCGGCGACAACGTCTTCACCCAAGTGGCAGGCGTGCATGCCGACGGCGACAAGAAGAACGGTCTCTACTGCAACGACCTGCTGCCCGAACGCTTCGGACGCCGCCGCGAGTATGCCCTGGGCAAGACCAGCGGCAAAGCCAACATCATCAAGAACCTCCAAGACCTCGGTCTGGAGCTGGACGAGGCGGATATGCGCCGCGTCACCGAACGCATCATCGAGCTGGGCGACAAGAAGGAGGTGGTGACGCAGGAAGACCTGCCCTACATCGTCTCCGACGTGCTCAAACACGGCGTCAAGAGCGACCGCGTCCGCCTGAAGACCTACATCCTGAACCTGGCAAAAGGACTCCGCCCCACTGCCACCATCAAGATAGAGATCGACGGCGCCGACTACGAGGAGAGCGCCACCGGCGACGGTCAGTACGACGCCTTCGTCCGCGCCCTGCGCAAGGTCTACAAGGAACGGCTCGGACGCACCTTCCCCATGCTGACCAACTACGCCGTGACCATCCCGCCCGGCGGGCGCACCGACGCCTTCGTGCAGACGGTCATCACCTGGAACCATCACGACAAGCTCGTCCGCACCCGCGGATTGGATGCCGACCAGACCGAAGCCGCCATCAAGGCAACGGTGAAGATGCTCAACATGATTGAAGAGGAGTGAACGTTTGCAGAAGTAATGAATGAAACTCATTAACGGGTATCTCAAAAACTTTGAGACGGGTATCTCAAAAACTTTGAGACGGGTATCTCAAAACTTCTGTTAGCCTCGGAACAGAACTTCTGTTAGCCTCGGAACAAAACTTCTGTCAGCCTCGGAACAGAACTTCTGTCAGCCTCGGAGTGACTTGTGACACACAGCTCCGATGCATTAAAACCACAGTTTAATAAAATAATCCTTTTAAGCACATCAAACAATGAAACTGAAAATAGCAGTACTCGCCGGCGACGGCATAGGACCCGAGATTTCCGCCGTAGGCGTGGAGGTGATGCGCGCCGTGTGCGCCCGCTTCGGTCACGAAGCAAGTTTTGAATCCGCCCCCGTGGGCGCCGATGCCATCGACCGCACGGGCGACCCTTTTCCCGAGGCCACCTACACGGTCTGTCGCGATGCCGACGCCGTGCTCTTCTCGGCAGTGGGCGACCCCAAGTACGACAATGACCCCACGGCGCCCGTGCGCCCCGAGCAGGGCTTGCTCGCCATGCGCAAACGGCTGGGGCTGTTTGCCAACATCCGCCCCGTGCAGACCTTCCAATGCCTGCTCCACCACTCGCCCCTGCGTGCCGAGCTGGTCGACGGCGCCGACTTCCTCTGCATCCGCGAGCTGACCGGCGGCATGTACTTCGGCGAGAAGTATCAGGACAACGACCGCGCCTACGACACCAACCTCTACACCCGCCCCGAGATAGAGCGCATCCTGCGGGTTGCCTTCGACTATGCCCGCCGTCGCCGCCGCCACCTCACCGTGGTCGACAAAGCCAACGTGCTGGCATCGTCGCGCCTCTGGCGGCAGATCGCACAGGAGCTGGCACCGCAATATCCCGACGTCACCACCGACTACATGTTCGTCGACAACGCCGCCATGCGCATGATTCAAGACCCACGCTTCTTCGACGTGATGGTGACCGAGAACACCTTCGGCGACATCCTGACCGACGAAGGCTCCGTCATCAGCGGCTCCATGGGCTTGCTGCCCTCCGCCTCGACCGGCACGGGCACGCCGCTCTTCGAGCCTATCCATGGCTCCTGGCCGCAGGCTGCCGGACAGAACATTGCCAACCCGCTGGCGCAGATACTCTCGGTCGCCATGCTCTTCGAGCACTTCGACTTGGCAGAGGAGGGTGCCCTCATCCGCCGCGCCGTCGACGCCTCGCTCGATGCCTGTGTGCGCACGCCGGAGATACAGGTGGAAGGCGGAGCCGGGTACGGCACGCGCGAGGTGGGGCAATGGATCACGGCATGGATCACGGCGCATCCGCGATAGCGCCGGCAAAGCCGCAGTTTTTCATTCCATCCGCACGGGAATCGAAGTTTTATTCGTATGTTTGCGCGCAAACAACATAAAATCCATTACTTATGCCACTTAATCTACCCGACAGGCTGCCCGCCATCGGCATGTTGAAAGAAGAGAACATCTTCGTGATAGACCATACCCGCGCCACCGGACAGGACATTCGCCCCTTGCGCATCGTCATCCTGAACCTGATGCCGCTGAAGATAACCACCGAAACCGATCTGATTCGACTGCTCTCCAACACGCCGTTGCAGTTGGAAATCTCGTTCATGAAAATCAAGAGCCACACCCCCAAGAACACACCCATCGAACACATGCAGGCGTTCTATACCGACTTCGAACAGATGCGGCACGAGAAGTACGACGGCATGATCATCACCGGCGCCCCCGTGGAGCAAATGCCGTTCGAGGAGGTGAACTATTGGGACGAGATGACCGAGATATTCGGTTGGGCACGCACGCACGTTACCTCCACGCTCTACATCTGTTGGGCTGCACAGGCGGGACTGTACTACCACTACGGCATCCCCAAGTATCCGCTCGGGAAGAAGATGTTCGGCATCTTCGAGCACCATGCGCTGCAACCGCACCACGCCATCTTCCGCGGGTTCGACGACAGCTTCTTCGTGCCGCACAGCCGCCACACCGAAATCCGCCGCGAGGATATACTGAAGGTGCCCGCACTGACGCTGCTCTCCGAATCTGCCGAGTCGGGCGTCTACATGGTGGTGGCACGCGAGGGACGGGAGTTCTTCGTCACCGGTCATTCCGAATATTCGCCCCTGACGCTCGACGGGGAGTACCGGCGCGACAAGGAGAAAGGGCTGCCCATCGAGGTACCGTGCAACTACTACATCGACGACACGCCCGACAAGGGCGTACGGGTACGCTGGCGCGCACACGCCAACCTGTTGTTCTCCAACTGGCTGAACTACTTCGTTTATCAGGAGACGCCCTATAACATAGAGGAGATACGGTAGGAGATGAGCCAATCCCACCCCCGCAAGATAGAACTGCTGGCGCCGGCAAAGAACCTGACCTGCGGCATCGAAGCGGTCAATCACGGTGCGGATGCCGTCTATATCGGCGCGCCTCGGTTCAGCGCACGGGCGGCGGCAGGCAACACCATCGCAGACATCGCATCGCTGGCGGCATACGCCCACCTGTACAACGCACGGGTCTATGTCGCCCTGAACACCCTGCTGAAAGACGAAGAACTGCCGTTGGCGGAGCGCCTCATCGGGGAATTGTATCAAGCAGGCGCAGATGCGCTGATTATTCAGGACATGGGCATCACCCGCCTGCATCTGCCCCCTATCCCACTCCATGCCAGCACGCAGACGGACAACCGCACCCCCGAGAAGGTACGCTTTCTGGAGCAGAGCGGCTTCCGGCAAATCGTACTGGCACGCGAGCTGACGCTGGAGGAGATACGCCACATCCACCATGCCGTGCCCGATGCCGCACTCGAAGTCTTTGTGCACGGCGCGCTCTGCGTGAGTTACAGCGGACAGTGTTACGCCAGTCAGGCATGCTTCGGCAGAAGCGCCAACCGGGGGGAGTGCGCACAGTTCTGCCGCATGCCATTCTCGCTACAGGATGCCACGGGCAAAGAGATTGCACACAACAAACACCTGCTGTCGTTGCGCGACCTCAACCGGATAGACCGGCTGGAAGCGCTGCTCGATGCCGGCGTCACCTCCCTCAAGATAGAGGGACGGCTCAAGGAGGTGACCTACGTAAAAAACATCACCGCCGCCTATCGGCAACAGCTGGATGCCCTGTTCGAACGGCGGAAAGAGTATGTGCGCGCCTCGTCGGGTACCTGCCGCTTCAGCTTCCAACCGCAACCGGAGAAGAGCTTCAACAGGGGCTTTACCGGCTACTTCCTGACGGGACGGGGAGAGGAGATCGGCGCTTTCGACACCCCCAAGTCAATCGGCGAAGAGATGGGCGTCACCCAAATGTCCGAAGACAAGGCGGCAGCCGGCAAGAAGGAGTACATCTTATATACCGGAGAGAAGCCGTTTCACAACGGCGACGGTGTCTGCTTCGTCAACAGCCGGGGAGCGTTGCAGGGCTTCCGCATCAATCGGGTGCAGGGCAGACGGCTCTATCCCAACGAGATGCCTGTCATCTGCAACAACGTCACGCTGTATCGCAACTACGACCACGACTTCGAACAGCAACTGTCGCACCACACTGCCGAGCGGAAAATCGCGCTCTTCCTCACACTGAGCGACACACAAGATGGTATCACACTGTCGGCAACCGACGAGGACAAGAACAGCCTGACGCTCTCATTCCCCCTCGCGAAAGAACATGCCCGCACGCCGCAAGCCGACTACCTGACCGCGCAGCTGTGCAAGTTGGGCAATACGCCGTTCGAAGCAACTGCGTTCACCTTGGCGCTGTCGGACGAGTGGTTCATCCGCGCATCACTGCTCTCCGAATGGCGCAGAACGCTGGTGGAGCAGCTCACTGCCCTTCGCCGCACCCATTACCCGCGTGTCACCGCCCAATGGCACAACACGTCGCATCCCTTCCCCACACCCGACGGCTCTCCAAGCCTGACCGATACGGGCAATGTCATGAATCGCCCGGCTGCCGACTTCTACCGCGCACACGGCATCACCGACATCGCTCCCGCCTACGAGCTGAAACCGACACCGGGCGCCGTGCTGATGTACTGCAAGCACTGCCTGAAATACAGCATGGGGCTATGTCCTAAATATCAACACCGAAACAGTGACTACAAGGAACCGTTCTGCCTGACGGGCAAAGACGGTCGCCGATTCCCGCTGGCGTTCGATTGTCAAAGATGCGAAATGCACGTACGCTCCCAATAGACGGCAAGGGTTGTCTTTATTCGTAAACAGAAATTAATAGGGCAAAGAGTTGCATTACGGAAATAATTCTGTAATTTCGCCGCCGTCTTAGGACAAAGTATTAACAAATAATAGTGTTTAACCAATACAAGCTAAAATGAAAAAGCATAATTTCAATGCAGGTCCCTCTATTCTACCTCGCGAAGTAATCGAAGAAACCGCCCAAGCTATTCTTGACTTTCACGGCTCCGGTCTCTCACTGATGGAGATCAGTCACCGTGCCAAAGATTTTCAACCCGTTGTTGACGAAGCCGTCGCTTTGTTTAAGGAATTACTCCATATACCCGAAGGCTATTCGGTTGTCTTCCTGGGAGGTGGCGCCAGCCTCGAATTCTGTATGATTCCCTACAACTTTCTGAACAAGAAAGCTGCCTACCTGAACACCGGTACTTGGGCAAAGAAGGCAATGAAGGAAGCAAAGGCCTTTGGCGAAGTGGTTGAAGTAGCCTCTTCGGCAGATGCCAACTTTTCATTCATTCCGAAAGACTTCTCCGTGCCGGCAGATGCCGATTATTTCCATTTTACAACGAACAACACCATCTTCGGTACGGAAATCAAACACGACCTGGATGTGCCCGTGCCCACGATAGCCGACATGTCGTCCGACATTTTCTCGCGTCCGGTGGATGTATCCAAGTACATCTGCATCTACGGCGGTGCCCAGAAGAACCTGGCAATGGCAGGTGTGACGTTCGTCATCATCAAGAACGATGCCTTGGGCAAAGTGTCGCGTTACATCCCGACCATGCTCAACTACCAGACCCATATCGACAACGGTTCGATGTTCAACACACCGCCCGTAGTCCCCATCTACTCGGCGCTGCTCACCCTGCGCTGGATCAAGGCACAAGGCGGAGTGGAAGAGATGGAACGCCGCGCCACGGAAAAAGCCGACATGCTCTACGGCGAGATAGACCGCAACAAACTGTTTGTGGGAACAGCTGCCGCAGAAGACCGTTCGCGCATGAACATCTGCTTCGTGATGGCTCCCGAATACAAGGAACTGGAAGCCGACTTCCTGAAGTTTGCCACCGAGCGCGGCATGGTAGGGCTGAAAGGTCACCGTTCCGTGGGAGGTTTCCGCGCTTCGTGCTACAATGCACTGCCCAAAGAGAGCGTACAAGCCCTGATAGACTGCATGCAAGCGTTCGAAAAGCTACATTGATTATGAAAGTATTAGTTGCAACAGACAAACCGTTCGCCAAAGTAGCGGTGGACGGTATCCGCAAAGAGATAGAAGCTGCCGGCTACGAACTGGCACTGCTGGAGAAATATCCCTCCAAAGCCGAATTGCTGGAGGCAGTAAGAGATGCCAACGCCCTGATTATACGCAGCGACGTGGTGGATGCCGAAGTGCTGGAGGCTGCCCGGGAGCTGAAGATTGTGGTACGTGCCGGAGCCGGCTACGACAATGTAGACCTTGCCGCCGCCACTGCCCACAACGTGTGCGTGATGAACACTCCGGGTCAAAACTCGAATGCCGTAGCCGAACTGGCGCTCGGCATGATGGTAATGGCTGCCCGCAATATGTACAACGGCACATCGGGCACGGAGCTGAAAGGCAAAAAGCTGGGTATTCACGCTTATGGCAACGTGGGACGCAACGTAGCCCGCATCGCCAAAGGCTTCGGGATGGAAGTCTATGCCTACGATGCCTTCTGCCCGAAAGCGGCAATTGAGGCAGACGGCGTGACCGCTGCCGATTCCGCCGAGGCGCTGTACGAACAGTGCGACATCGTGTCCCTGCACATCCCTGCCACCCCCGAAACCAAGAACTCCATCAACGAGGCGCTGGTGAACCGGATGCCCAAAGGGGGAATATTGGTCAATACCGCCCGCAAGGAGGTCATTAACGAAACCGAACTCATCCAGCTGATGGAAAAACGTACGGACTTGAAGTACATGACCGACATCATGCCGGCTGCCCACGACACATTCTCCTCCAAGTTTGCCGGTCGCTATTTTACCACGCCCAAAAAGATGGGTGCACAGACTGCAGAAGCCAACATCAACGCCGGCATTGCCGCCGCCCGTCAGATTGTAGGCTTCCTGAAAGAGGGATGCACAAAGTTCAAGGTTAATTAAGTACTCAGCAATGGCTACAATCAAACCATTCAAAGGCGTTCGACCGCCGCAGGCGCTGGTCGAACGCGTGGTGTCGCGCCCGTATGATGTACTCAATTCCGAGGAAGCACGTGCCGAAGCTGCTGGTAACGAGATGTCGCTCTATCACATCATCAAGCCCGAAATAGACTTCCCCGTCGGCACGGACGAACATGATGAGCGCGTGTATCGGAAGGCTGCCGAGAATTTCCAGATGTTTCAAGACAACGGATGGCTGGTGCAGGACGAAAAAGAGAACTACTACATCTATGCGCAGACCATGAACGGCAAGACGCAATACGGCTTGGTGGTAGGCGCTTATGTGCCCGACTACATGAACGGCGTCATCAAGAAGCACGAACTCACCCGCCGCGACAAGGAGGAAGACCGCATGAAGCATGTACGCGTAAACAACGCCAACATCGAACCGGTCTTTTTTGCCTATCCCGACAATGACGTGTTGGATGCGCTGGTTGCCCGTTATGCAGCCACACCGCCGATCTATGACTTCATTGCCCCGGGCGACGGATTCGGACATACGTTCTGGATGATTGACCGACAGGAAGATATGGACATCGTGACGGCAGAATTTGCCAAAATGCCTGCCTTGTACATTGCCGACGGTCATCACCGCAGCGCTGCCGCCGCACTGGTAGGCGCCGAGAAGGCAAAACAGAACCCGCACCATACCGGGAAGGAGGAATACAATTACTTCATGGCTGTCTGCTTCCCTGCCAATCAGCTCACCATCATCGACTACAACCGCGTGGTCAAAGACCTGAACGGACTGACACCTGGGCAGTTCCTTGATGCCGCAGGACGCAACTTTATCATCGAGGAGAAAGGAACGGAAATCTACCGTCCCGACAAACTGCACAATTTCTCGCTCTATCTGGATGGGAAATGGTACAGCCTCACTGCCAAACCGGGCACTTACAACGACAATGACCCGATAGGCGTATTGGACGTAACCATCTCCTCCAACCTGATTTTGGACGATATACTGGGCATCAAAGACCTGCGCTCCGATAAACGCATCGACTTTGTGGGCGGTATACGCGGACTGGGTGAACTGAAGAAACGTGTCGACAGCGGTGAAATGAAAGTGGCGCTGGCGCTCTACCCCGTCAGCATGAAACAACTGATGGACATTGCCGACACGGGAAATATCATGCCACCGAAAACCACTTGGTTTGAACCGAAGTTGCGCTCGGGATTGGTTATCCATAAACTGTAGCAGGACTGTGCCAAGACGGCACACAGACAAGATGGATTAAACCCGGATCGGTCATTAGAAACAAGTGCTCAAAAGCAAGATAAAAAAGCTGTCTGTACCGAGTCTCGGTACAACCTGTACCGAGTCATCGGCAAGCTTGTACCGAGTCGTCGGCAAGCCTGTACCGAGTCTCGGTACAATTGAGACCAATAACCGAGTTAAATTGGTGAATACAAATTTGGCTCTATAACGTTTTATTAGCCGTTATAGAGCCATCTTTTTTGTATGGTTTATACCTATTTTGCCTCCTCGAACACTGTTTTCATGCCTTTTATCTTCTCATTCCGTATCAATGTAAGCAATTGTCGGGCTTTGTTGCGGCGAACGGCAACAAATGCATAGCGATCTTTTACATCGACCTGACCGATGTCATCGGCAGAGAGAGCACCCTTCTTGTAGAGAAATCCCACAATATCAATCTTATTCAGCTTATCCTTTTTCCCTTTTCCGATGTAGAGGGTTGTCCAATGAGGTTTGGCAGGCGCAGGCACGATTTCGGGGAGAAGAAAAGGACTCGGTGCGTCAGACAAATAGGCAGGAAGAGCCTCTTCGTGATGCATCAGTAAGTAGGAATTGCCTGTCGCAGTCCAGCGTGCCGTACGTCCGTTGCGGTGTGTAAATGCCTCTTCGTTGACCGGCAGGTGATAGTGCACGATGTGCGCTACTCCCGGAATATCCAGTCCCCGCGCTGCCAAATCGGTAGAGACAAGCACCGGACAGCTGCCATTCCGAAACTTATAAAGCGCCCGTTCGCGGTCAGGCTGTTCCATACCGCCGTGAAACATGTCGCACGGGAAACGCTTGGCTTGCAGATAGCCGGTCACCCGCTCCACACTTTCCCGATAATTACAGAACACGAGCGTGGAACATGCGTTGCCCGCCGCTTCGGGGTATTCATTGCTTATCACACAGAGTAGTCGATAGAGCGTCTCCAGCTTATCTTTGTCGGGAGAATCAACGCGATAGAGCGTCAGGCGGGAGGTTAACGATGCCGGTTCGGTAAAATCAAGTTTGACAACAGCGTTCAATGCACCTACTCCCGTGAAGCGGGGAATCTCGGCTGCATCCGTTGCCGACAGCAGCACACGCTTCCCGAGCGAAGGCAATCGACCGATAATCTCTTCCATCTCTTCTTGAAAACCCAGTTCCAGAGATTTGTCAAACTCATCAATGACCAATGTGCTTACAGTGTGTGCATCGAAGTTCTGCTTCTGTAGATGGTCGTTTATGCGCCCGGGGGTACCGATAATCACTTGCGGATGAGTACCTTGCATGGTACGATGTTCCTCCATGGCAGCTCTTCCGCCGTAGCAGCTCATTGCCCGAAAGGGGGTGCCCGTCTGTCGAAACACCTGTTCTGTCTGTAACGCCAGTTCGCGGGATGGTACCAGAATCAATGCCTGCACACCGGCAATGTCTGCTCGCAACGATTGTATCAGTGGCAACAAAAATGCCAAGGTCTTTCCCGAACCGGTCGGCGAGAGTAGCACCAAATCTTTCGGTTCCCGATAAGCTTCGCCAACTGCCGTTTGCATCGGAGTAAGCTGCTCAATGTGTAGCCGGGAGAGCAGGCTGTTTGTTTCAATCATTCTATCTTTCATCATTCAATTACAATTCTATCTTTCAAAACTCAAATAAAAAAAGTGTCGCCCTACCACCTTTCTCAGGCACGGACGACACAAACCACAAATACAAATACAACTAAACAAAGTTTTCCTTATGTTGCTATACAGCAAGTGCTTATTATTTCGGTATCGAACTTAAATGACACCTTGTCCCATCATGGCATGAGCCACTTTCATGAAGCCGGCAATATTAGCCCCCTTCACGTAGTTGATGTAACCGTCGGATTCCGTTCCATACTTCACACATTGCGCGTGGATACCGTGCATGATAGTATGCAGTTTGGCATCTACCTCGGCACTGCTCCAGCTAATGTGCATGGCGTTCTGTGTCATCTCCAGTCCGCTTGTTGCCACACCGCCGGCATTAACAGCCTTACCCGGTGCATACATTACTTTCTTCTCGATAAAGAGGTCGATGGCTTCGGGCGTACATCCCATGTTGGATATTTCACCTACACACAGCACACCGTTCTCAATCAACAGCCGCGCATCTTCGCCATTCAACTCATTCTGCGTAGCGCAGGGCAGCGCAATATCCACTTTTACTTCCCAAGGACGCTTGTCGGGGACAAAGGTCGAGTTGGGGAACTGTTCGGCATACGGAGCCACAATATCGTCACCCGTAGCACGGAGTTCCAGCATATAGTCTATCTTTTCGCCACTGATACCAGCCGGATCGTAAACGTAACCGTCGGGACCGGAGATCGTCACAACCTTGGCTCCCAGTTCGGTAGCTTTCAGGGCAGCGCCCCACGCAACGTTGCCGAAGCCGGATATTGCCACCGTTTTGCCTTTGATACTCAATCCTTTGGTTTCCAGCATCTGATTGACAAAATACAATCCGCCAAATCCTGTTGCTTCGGGACGAATGAGCGAACCGCCAAATTCCAAGCCTTTACCGGTAAAGGTTCCGGTGCATTCTCTCGTGAGCTTCTTATACATTCCGTACATATAGCCTACTTCGCGACCGCCTACGCCAATATCTCCCGCCGGAACATCCATATCAGGACCCAGCTGACGCCACAATTCCAGCATAAATGCCTGGCAGAAACGCATCACTTCCGCATCGCTCTTACCACGGGGAGAGAAGTCGGAACCACCTTTGGCACCTCCCATGGGAAGTGTGGTGAGTGCATTCTTAAAGGTCTGTTCGAAACCCAGGAACTTCAAAATAGAGAGAGTTACGGAAGCGTGGAAACGCACACCTCCTTTGTAAGGACCGATTGCATTGTTGAATTGCACACGATAGCCCAGGTTGGTTTGAACTTCACCTTTGTCGTCTACCCATGTCACGCGGAAAGTAAAAATGCGGTCAGGTTCTACCAGGCGTTCAATAATCTTCGCCTTCTCAAACTCGGGATGCTGATTGTAGATATCTTCAATGGACAGCAGCACTTCTTTTACCGCTTGAAGATATTCGGACTCGCCGGGATGCTTTGCCTCCAAGGAGGTCATAATTCGTTCAATGTTCATAATATTACGTTATATAGAAGGTTATTGCTATGATGGCGCTTTGGCTGATATGAGCAAAATGTCACTGAATAACGCTGCAAATATAGGTATAGTTTTGAATATGGAGATACTTTTCTCCGATATTTTGATTAAATAATGATAAAATGACAGAACGCCTCATTCCGGCAGTTGTTATAGTGGCAAAAAGAGGAGCGCTTGTTTGATACAGGCACTCCTCTTTCCATAAATATATCGCTTACTACTGACGCGGTTGCGCAGAGTAATTGATTTTTAATGCATAGGCTTTACGCAAAGCCTCTTTGATGTCAGTCACAATACCCATTTTCGTGTCCTGGTCAACCTTTAGAGAAACGGTCATCTGCGGTTGGTCTTCTTCCTTCATGCTGGCACGTTCGCCAATAATGTAGTCTTGAATTTCAGCCACTTCAGCAAAGTTGTCATTCAGTTGGATGCGACTTTCATTACCCAGTTTTTTACGGAACTCGGCAGTAGGTTTCCCTACATAAATGAAAGTAACCAATGACTTCTTTTCCAGCTTCTCCAACTCGGTAGCTTGCGGAACCCTAAACTCAACCTTCAAGGTTACCTCACGCATGGTTGTTACAATCATAAAGAAGAACAACAGCGTGAAGATGAGGTCGGGCAACGATGAGGTGTTCAGCGCGGGCATGCCACGCTTTCCTGTCTTATTAAATTTTCCCATTTACTTACCTCCCGAATTTTTAGGTTCTGCTTCAGATATCTTCTGCGGATAGATCGTACGGACAGCCTCTTGCTGGTCTTCCGTTAGAGCGGCATAATTCTTGCCCCACTTTTCTTGCGAAATTTCATTGCGGAGTTCGTTGTATGCTGCGACCAATTCGTTCTGTACGGCAATGTAGTTCTTATACGAGGTACTACGGTCGCATCGCAGAGAGATGACATGGTTTTTAGTGACTTGTACCGTACCGAAGAAAGGCACATCCACCGGCTCTTTTGCAGGTTTGGTCTCGTCGTTGTACGGATTTGCGATAAATTCCTTCGCAATATCCTTCAACTGTTCTACATTGACATAGTCGGGACCGCACATCAACTGATCGTCTCTGTTGAGGTACACCTTCAAAACATTACGCTCCCTTATCTTGTCCGCCTGTTCTGGTTGGTCTTTTTCCGGCGGCGGCGGCAAACGCCGAGCCAATCCGCGGTCAGTATCCATAGACGTCGTAATCAAGAAGAAGATGAGCAGCAGGAATGCGATATCGGCCGTCGAACTTGAATTAATTTCGGGTACTTTTCTATTACCTTTTGCCATAATCGCTTCTATTATTTAAATTTCTTGGCAATACCGAATCCAAACATTAAGAGGATGAGCACAGCCATCAATGTATAAATGGTATAGAGGAACATGTCGGTAAGCTTCAGCCATTCGTACACGTTTTCTGTTCCATCATAAGCAGGCATGTTCAAAGGAACACCACTGCCCACATTCCAAGAAACCACCAGCACAACCACCAGCAGAATGATGCCGATGAGTGACTTTAATGCCTGCAACGGTGAATCGATAAGTGCACTGACGAACTTATAGAGAGCACCCACAATTGTTACCAGAATTGTTATTCCCAGCAGCGCATACATCCAGTAGATCAACGAGTCGGTATTAGCCGGCTGCGACATGCTTGCGTCGGCAATTACACGCTGATCAGCAGGAGCTTCTCCACCGAAAAAGAACAGTCCCAGTATGACCAATGTAACGACAAGCATTACATATAGTACAGCACTTGAAACCTTTTGTATTCTAACTTTCATAGCCTCAAGCGATTATTTTTTATATTTCAGATTGTACTTGATAACCATATCCAGCATGGTGATGGAAGAATCTTCCATTTCGCTGGTCAGGGCTTCTATCTTAGAAAGAATGTAGTTATAGAATACTTGCAGAATCAACGCTACAATCAGACCGAAGATTGTGGTGATCAACGCCACCTTCATACCACCGGCTACAACCGTCGGAGAGATGTCGCCTACCTGTTGAATCTTATCGAATGCCTGCACCATACCGATTACAGTTCCCAAGAATCCCAAAGAAGGAGCCATGGCGATAAACAGTGTAATCCACGAGCAACCTTTTTCCAGATATCCGGCTTGTACACCACCGTAGGAAACAACCGATTTCTCAACTACATCCAGTCCCTGGTCTACGCGCATCAAACCTTGATAATATATCGAAGCTACAGGACCACGGGTATTTCGCGCAATGTCTTTAGCTGCCTCGATGTCGCCTTTCTCCATAGCGGCTTCAATAGAAGCAAGGAATTTCTTTGTGTTAATTTCTGCCAAGCTCAGGTAAATGATACGTTCGATGCAGAAAGCCAAACCGATGACTAATGCAATCGCAACGAAGCTCATGAAGAAAGCAGAACCTTCGATAAATTTAACTTTCAATTCCTTGTGAATACCGGTTTCGCCGGTAGCAGCAGAGGCGGTAGCATCAGTCTTCGCGGCGGAAGCCTGTTCTGTTTGAGTAGCAGCAGGAGTATCTTGTGCTTGCACCGACAACGTAGTGCCGAACGTAAGAACTCCTATTACAGCAACAATTGCAAATAACTTTTTCATTGTGTGTCTAATTTTTAAGATTAATAATAAAATTATTTATTTGTTTCTTTAGATTCTCCTGTTTATTCCCCTCACGCTGCGGAGAGACGGGGATTCGAACCCCGGATACCCTTTAGGGGTATACACGCTTTCCAGGCGTGCCTCTTCAACCACTCGAGCATCTCTCCATAGAGGTGATGTTGCAAAAACGGAAGCGTGACGGAAACGTTTTCCTTTCCCTTTCCTTTTTTCAGGCACAAATGTATTCTTTTTTTAGTTTTCGCCACAAATTCCATTCGTATTATTTTTCTCAAAGCCTCTAAATTAACAATCTTCAACCTTATCTAAGTTTTCCGAACACTTCTAAGGCTGTAATTGAGGTGAGTGCTGCCACTTTTTCGGGAGACATCTCATAAATATCAGCTACTTTCCGCAGCACATCCGTCAGGTACGAACTCTCGTTACGCTTGCCCCGATTGGGTACGGGGGTGAGATAGGGCGCGTCTGTTTCGAGCACAATCCGGTTGAGCGGAATGGTGTTTGCCAATATTTCGGGAAGCGTCGACTTTTTAAAGG
>JAISGR010000172.1 GCA_031262995.1 Prevotellaceae bacterium
GACATCTTCAACCGTTGGACACCCGACAACACCCAAACCGACGTGCCCCGTTTGCAAATCGGTTATCAGGAAGCCAACTATAGTTCCGACCGTTTCCTGGTACGTAACGATGCCATCAATCTGAAGAACGTAACGTTGGGTTACACCTTCCCGAAAACATGGATGACAAGAGCCGGACTGCAATCACTGCGCCTCTTTGTCAGCGCCGACAACCTGTGGTTCTCGTCCAAACGACAAGGTCTCGACCCGCGTCAATACATCAGCGGTGCGCAAGAGGCTGCTGCCTATTCGCCTATCCGCACCGTTACGTTCGGTCTTAATGTGAAATTTTAAAACTGTCGAATTATGAAAATAGTAAAGCTAACAACCATATTCTCTCTCACTGCTTTGCTCGCACTGAGCGCATGCAGCGAAGATTATTTGACTACCGAGCCTACCGAGGTTGCAACCAGTGACCAGATAGACGAGATGGCAAAGAACTACCCCGAACAGCTGATGGTTAAAATCATCAACCCGTTGCTCTCCGGCGAATATAACTACATGAACCAGTATAATACCCAACAAAGTGCCAGCACAACGCACAACGACTTCGGCTGGATGAGTATTATGCACCTGGGTGATGTCATGACCGACGATTTGGCATTCCACGTGCAAGGTTCGGGTTGGTACACGTACGACTATATGTTCGATTACCGTGCCGAACAATATGTACGTCCTTACTACTATTGGAACTTCTTCTACTCGCTCATTAATAAGAGCAACGACATTATCAGCAAGATTCCCGAAGGAATGGACAGCCCCGAAGTGAATGCAGCCAAAGGACAAGCCCTGGCGCTTCGCGGCATCTCCTATTACTACCTGATAAACATGTTCCAGCAACCGTACACACAGCTGAGCGATCCTGCCACAACACCCGGTGTACCTATTATATATACCACTGCCGAAGGTGAATCGCGCCTGAACCGCGTTCCGGTGGCAGAGGTGTATGCCCAATCGGAGAAAGATTTGCTGGATGCCATCACCTTATTGGACGGTTATGAACGCACAGCCCGCACAGCCATCAACAAGGAGGTTGCCCAAATGCTGCTGTCGCGCGTTTATCTGGCATTGGAACGTTGGAGCGATGCCGAGAAGATGGCGCACGATGCCCGCATGGCTTCGGATGCCAAATTGATGACCACTGCCGAAGTGGCTCGTGACGGATTCAACAACATCAATGGCAAGGAATGGATGTGGGGCGCAGATATTACTGCCGAGACCACGACCATGTTTGCTTCATTCTTCTCTTTCATCTGTACATTCGATGCCGGTTACGGCGGTGCGGTAGGACAATATCGCAAGATAGATGCCCGCCTGTACACCCAGTTCTCGCCCACCGATGCCCGCTTGGCACAGTTCAAGAGTCCGGATGCCGTGGTAGATGCCAACAGCTCGGATGTGGCAGAGAAGTGCCCGCCTTACACCAACTTCAAATTCAAAGCAGTCACCGGTTGGGAAGCCGACTATGTGTTCATGCGCATCTCCGAGGCTTACCTCACCGAAGCCGAAGCCATGGCGCGCCAAGGCAACGAAAGCGGTGCGGGCGCTTTGATGAAAGAATTTATGGCAAACCGCGACCCGTCGTGGTCGAAATCATCGGTTACCGCCGACGAGGTGTATCAGCAGCGTCGACTGGAATTGTGGGGCGAGGGATTCTCTTTCTTTGACCATCTTCGCTTGAAGAAAGACGTCATTCGCAACTATCCGGGAAGCAACCATTGGGCAGGCGGTAAAATAGACGTCAAAGCCGGTGACTGGCTGTTGATTTATCAAATTCCGCGTCGCGAAATTCAAAACAATGACCTGATTACACAAGAGGATCAGAATCCGTAAGTAATAACCCTCAAACAAGTAATTACACAATGAAGAAGTATCTATCAAAATATATGTTCCTCCTGGCAACGGCTATACTGCTGTTTGCCTGCGAGGATGAGAATACACCTTCCCTGACGCACATCGACCGCGATGCGAGCAAAGCGCCGGTTACGTCGCTGAGCAATGTTTCGACCATGTACGGACAAGATATATATGTCACGGTAAGCGTTAACGATACGCAGGGATTGGATGTGATGCAGTCGGGCGCTATCCTGAGCACCGACCAGACCATGCTCAATGTGACTCAAGCCGCCCAACGTGTAGTAGGCGAAGGCGCATTAACCTTCTCGGGCTTGAATCCGCAAACCACCTATTATCTATGCAGTTATGGCATCAACAGCGAAGGTGTGGGATACGGCGAAGTGCAACAAATCGTCACCGGAAAAGCCTGGGAACGTGTACCCATTTTCAAGGAAGACTTCACAACGACCAACTTCGTCAGCAATTTCTATGCTTTCCAGTTTGGTGATTCGCCCCGCGGCTGGATTGCAACCTTCTTAGACGGGAACTTTTATGATTCGGCAGCCCAAGCCAATCCGTTTGGCACAGCCGAATATGTGTTCTGCTCGGAAAGCTACAGTGTATTCGGTAGTGAAGGTTACATTACCGGCGCCGACAACCTGCTGGAATTTGTTGCCGACTTCACAGATGGGCTGAGACCGCAAGTGACCATTGCCGCCTCTTCGTTTGGAGACGCGCCGCTGAATACCGGTTCGGGCTATTGGGATAAATACTACCTCATTGCCTCATTAGACCCCATTACCACGGTGGAAGAAGCCGATGCAGCCGATGTAATCGCCTCACCCACTGTCTCCGCCGCCACATCAGCCAAGAATGTTACCTTCGATTTGCCCGACAAATACGCCGGACAGGTAGCTTACATCGGTATCCGTCACCTGTACGAGGAAGACGGATATATGCTGATGATTACCTACGTCGACGCTTCGGCGCTGTATGAACCGATAGACTAAGAGTACGGATTGTACCCTTTGGCTCTCTACTCACATGAGGGTGTGTCAAAAGACAGAACTATCTTCAGTTTGTGTTTTGGCACACCTTCATGAAATTATTTCCTAATATAATGAACAGTATTTCCTATTGTTATTTGCGAATGGTAACTGACATCATAACCAAACAATAAGCAGAGTGAAACAAACAATCTTATTCAATACACGGATCCTGCTCCTGCTCTTATTCCTGCTTGGCGGCGTACAGGCAGGACATGCTGTTGTGGCAGACCCTACCCCGCATCCGGTGAAACAACCCGACGGCACCTTCCTGACCGTGCGCTTGCATGGCGACGAATTTTATCACTTCAACACAACGATTGACGGATATACCATACTGAAAAGCCCGAACGGCGGCTTTGTCTATGCCCGACAGGAAGGAGAACGGGTCGTGGCGGGAACACTGCTCGCACACGATGCCGCGCAACGCACAGCCGCAGAAAAGGCAGTGTTGGAAACAACCCCCAAATACCTGGCGCCATCCACTGCGGGAAGCGGCGTGACACGTGCTGCTGCCGAACGGATGAACAGCACTCCGCTCAAGGCAGGCATCAGCTCGACGGAATTCAGGGGCATTATCATTCTGGCGCAATTCAGCGATAACCCTTTCACCGGAGCCGATTGTGCGAATGAGTACACCGCCATGGTGAACGAATCGGGATATGCCAACAATGGAGCCACCGGAAGCGTACACGACTATTTCTACGCAACATCCATGGGTGTATTTGCCCCTCATTTCGACGTCGTGGGTCCCGTGACGATCGACTACAAACAGACGGATGCAAAAGGAAGTGAAAACGGACAGGCATTGGTACGAGATGCTTGCATAAAAGCCGATGAACTTGTCAACTTTGCCGACTACGATTTGAACGGCGACGGAGAAGTGGATATGATATACGTGCTTTTTGCCGGTGTCGGCTCCAACGTAAGCGGTAACAACCCCGACTACGTGTGGCCACATGCGTATGCCCTGAACAATGCGGCTGTACAACTCGACGGGGTGTACTGCAATCGTTATGCCTGCTCCACCGAACTGACCGGTGCCCAAGCCCTTCCGCGCATGGACGGCATCGGTACTATCTGCCATGAATTCAGCCATGT
>JAISGR010000086.1 GCA_031262995.1 Prevotellaceae bacterium
GTGTCGGTGTCGTTGAAGGCATTGCAGCCCAAAAGAAAAGGGTGTACCGTTTGGCACACCCTCTTTCGTATCGATTGCGGTATTGATTCCGGCAAACGGGCTACTTGCTGCCCTGCTCCAACTGCAAGGTCTTTGTCGGCTGGTCGCACACTTCCGTAGGGCCGAAGTACTGAATCGGGCCGGGATATACGTAGTCCGTCTTCCGTGCCCACTCGTCGCGATGGGCGGCGAAGGTGCCGAAAGGTGCCCCGTTCAGGTCGACCAGCGCTTTCTGTATCACCGGCTTCATCTCGCCGTTGCGGCGCTCCATGTTCATCATCATGGTGATGGGCACACCGCCGGCAATCCATTCGCTGGCGGGAGCGGTCGTGTTGCGCACGGACGACATGTATCCGGTCTTGCCGCCGGCTATCAGGAAGGCAGCCGTATAACCCAGCGAATAGCAGTAGTCGGCATCGTAGTTCGACGGCGCGGCGCAGCGTCCTTCGTAGCCGAAGAAGTGGTGCTGCGAGGCAAACTTACCGGTGAACTTACCCTCCTCTTTCCAGGCAGCCAGCTTGGTGGCAACCATATCGGCGAGCAGCTTCTCGGTTTCGATGAGCGACACCTGTACGTTGCCGTGCGGGTCGCGGTCGAGCGTGAGCTGGCGTGCCACCTCTTCGGGCAGGCTGGCATAGATCGCCGCGTTCTCCTGCGACAGCTTCTTGATGATGTAGTCGCGCTGATAGGACTTCTTGATGTGCGCAAACTCCTCGCCGTTCTCTGCCAGGAAGTCGTTCAGCTCGGCAATCAGGCGCTTCATGGCGGGGATAAACTCTATCAGTCCCTCGGGGATGAGCACGGTGCCGAAGTTGTTTCCGTCGACGGCACGTGCAGCCACCGCCCGGGCGATGTCGGTCACCACGTCGTCGAGCGACATGTTCTTGGCTTCGACCTCTTCGGAGACAATGCAGATATTGGGTTGCACCTGCAAAGCGCACTCCAGGGCGATGTGCGACGCCGAGCGTCCCATCAGCTTGATGAAGTGCCAATACTTGCGTGCCGAGTTGCAGTCGCGCTGGATGTTGCCGATCACCTCCGAGTAGACCTTGCAGGCGGTATCGAAGCCGAAAGAGGTTTCGATCATCTCGTTCTTCAGGTCGCCGTCGATGGTCTTGGGACAGCCGATCACCTGTATGCCGTACTGCTTGGCGGCATAATATTCTGCCAGCACACAAGCATTGGTGTTGGAGTCGTCGCCTCCGATGATGACAAGTGCCTTGATGCCCAGTTCGTTCAATATCTCCCGTCCCTTTTCGAATTGTTCGGGTGTCTCCAGCTTGGTGCGTCCCGAGCCGATAATGTCGAAGCCGCCTGTGTTGCGGTATTCGTCGATGATGTCACCGGTCAGCTCCATGTAATGATGGTCGACTAATCCGCCGGGACCGAGGATAAAGCCAAACAGGCGAGATGCCGGATTCAGCTTCTTGATGCCGTCGAAGATACCCGAGATCACGTTGTGTCCGCCGGGCGCCTGACCGCCGGAGAGGATTACTCCCACATTGAATGCCGGGTAGGAAGTAGTTTCGCCGGTGGCTTCGAATCTCACCAGGGGCATCCCGTAGGTGTTGGGGAAGAGTTTCCGAATGGCAGCCTGGTCGGCTACCGACTGTGTTGTTTCGCCGAGAATTGTTTTCACATTGTTCTTCAATGCTTCGGGCAGTTTGGGCTGGTAGGCAGCCCGTGCGATTTGTAAAGCACTCTTTGTCATATTGCTAATTTTAGAGCTGTTAGTTATATTATGTAGTCAAAAAAACGACGCAAATTTCGTTGTTTTTTTCGAGAACTGCTTACCTTTACCGTGAATAATTCTTATTAACCAACTCAAACGTAAAGATTATGGCAAACAGAAGAACGTTGAAAAAGTACGTAAAATGGCAGACGGGATGGCTCATGCACGCCTGCACCGTGGTGTACATCACCACCCCCAACATTGACAAAGAAGTAGCCGAAGAGATTCTCGAGCAGATTATCAACTATCGGAAGGAATTCATCACCCGTATTAGTCATACAGAGCCGGGGAATGTAAAAGACTATTACAGTAAATTCAGGGATGAGTTCAGCACGCAAGGCACCGCCATCTGGACGAAAATCCACCAAATGGCACAAGAATCGGAAGCATGAAACAATCTATCTACCGCTTCCTGTACTACCGTTTGTTGGGCTGGAAGACAAATGTCACCCTGCCCAACATCCCCAAGTGCGTCATCTGCGTAGCACCACACACGTCCAATTGGGATTTGTTCTACGGCAAAGTGTTCTACAACGCCATCGGGCGAGACACCTGCTTCATGATGAAGAAGGAGTGGTTCTTCTTCCCCGTGGGCAGCTTCTTCCGCGCCATCGGAGGGATTCCCGTGAACCGCGACCGCAAGACATCAATGGTAGACCAGATGGCAGCACTCTTCGAACGCCGCAAGCAGTTCCACCTCGCCATCACCCCCGAAGGAACCCGCAAAGCCAACCCCGACTGGAAAAAAGGATTCTACTACATCGCCCTCAAGGCAGGGGTACCTATCTACCTCTATGCCATCGACTATGTAAGCAAAACCATTACTGCAACCCATTCCATTCACCCGTCGGGTGACATCGACAAAGACATGGGAGAGATAAAACGATACTATCAGGACTTTCACGGCAAACACCCGCGGAACTTCACCATATAAGATACGCAGATTATACCGCACAGAAACGACTACATGGCGTGTTATCATTTTTTCTTATCTTTTCGCACTTTCGTAGCCTCATAATCGCTACATTTGTCGCCATCAAACAAAGCATCATTATGAAACAAGTCATCACCTTATATATTAAAAGGTTCACCATTATATATATAATAGGCATCTGTACCGTCGGCGTCTTGCAGGCACAACGCGCCGGTAACACACCGGCACGCAAGCTTCAGATTGCCGAGTTTGCCATCAACAGTCTCTACGTAGACCCGGTAGACGAGGATAAGCTGGTGGAAGATGCCATCCGGAGCATGCTCTCCCGCCTCGACCCCCACTCTACCTACAGCGATGCCGAAGAGGTAAAGAAGATGAACGAATCGTTACAAGGCAACTTTGAAGGCATCGGCGTTCAGTTTCAGATGGTGGAAGATACGCTGTTGGTGATACAACCCGTCAGCAAAGGTCCTTCCGAGAAAGCCGGCATCCTGGCAGGCGACCGCATCACGGCAGTCAACGACACCGCCATTGCCGGCGTCAAGATGTCTACCGATGAGATCATGAGCAGGCTGCGCGGCCCCAAGGACACAGCAGTGAAGCTCACCATCATACGCCGCAACGCGGAGAGACCGCTCTACTTCAACGTGAAACGCGACAAGATACCCATCTACAGCCTCGATGCCTCGTACATGATACAACCCCGCACAGGCTACATCCGCATCAACCGCTTTGGCGCCACCACTGCCGACGAGTTCCTCACCGCCCTCAAAACCCTGCAACAACAAGGCATGCAAGACTTGATTCTCGACCTGCAAGGCAACGGCGGCGGATACCTCAATATTGCATTCGACCTGGCAGACCAGTTTCTGGAACAAGACCAACTGGTGGTCTACACCGAAGGGCGACGCTCCGCCCGGCAAGAGTTCAAAGCCCGCGGCAACGGACGCTTCCGCACCGGACGACTCGTGGTGCTGGTCGATGAGTACTCGGCTTCTGCCAGCGAGATTGTGAGCGGCGCCATACAGGACTGGGATCGCGGCGTAGTAGTGGGTCGCCGCACCTTCGGCAAAGGATTGGTGCAACGTCCCATCGACCTGCCCGACGGCTCCATGATACGCCTCACCGTAGCCCGTTATTACACCCCCTCCGGACGGTGCATTCAGAAGCCCTATACCCCCGAAAGCGGAGAGAAAAACCGCGAGCAGTATGCAACCGACCTGATAACCCGCTTCAACCACGGCGAAATGATGCACGCCGACAGCATCCACTTCCCCGATTCGCTCAAATGCTATACCAAGCGTCTGCACCGCACCGTCTACGGTGGCGGAGGAATCATGCCCGACCGGTTCGTACCCATCGACACCACCCGATACACCGACTATCACCGTGCCCTCTCCAACCGCGGAGTGATTATCCGCACCGTCATGAAGTACATCGACCGGCAACGCCATGCACTCAAAAACAGATACGAAACTTTCGACCGGTTCAACGATCACTTCCAAGTCGGTGACAACTTGCTCGCCCCGCTGCGACAAGAAGCCGAGAAAGAAGGAATCGCTTTCAACGAAACAACATACCAAAAGTCACTCCCCCTGCTCAAAACACAACTCAAGGCACTCGTGGCACGCGACCTTTGGAACATGAACGAGTATTTTCAAGTGATCAATACACTCGACGACAGCGTACTGGAAGCACTGAAGATACTCCGTACCGACACCTATGGCAATATATTGAAGGAGCCGTAACCGCCAACAAGCAATAACTCCTGACAATAGCCTGATACCTCAACTTGTTTATTCTATCTAATGATTTCATGCATAGAAACAAGCGTGAATAGATAGCACAATAAACTTAGTAATATACGCAACTATTTGTTATTCTTTACAGTCACTCCCCCTGAATTATTTATAAATTAAGGCGTGAATGGCAAGGAAATACAAATACTTGTTATATATTTGCTCCAACCAGCTAAACTTAATTTGTATTTTTCATGACAAAAAACAACCTTTATGCGCGTCAAGCAAACTGTGCCCTATGCCCCAGACAACAAGAGGGAGTACTGGTGTACCGGCAATATTCTCAAGGACAACACTTTGCCGCCGATAAGTATTCGCAGAATTGCATTGTGTTCTTGTTAGAGGGGGAATTACTTGTTAACAGCAACGAGTACCCGGGTACTACTTTAAAAGGCGGACAGTTCATCCTTCAAGCCATCGGTTCCAAGGGAGAGCTATTGGCTTTAACCGATGTGAAGTACATTCTGTATTGGTTCACCGATCCTCCTATACTCTGTGAAGAGAAATACCGGGAGATACTCGACCGTGCCCACATGCCGGTTAATTACACGCCGCTGCCCATCATTCCGCAGATGGATTACTTGTTGAAGGGACTCACCCACTATCTCAGCGAGAAATATGCCCCGTGCGGAAAAATCGTTGATCTGAAGTGTCAGGAGCTGATGTATATCATCATCAGTTACTACCCCCTGCAGCAGCTCAGCATGTTCTTCTACCCCATCAGCACCTATACGGAGAGCTTCCACTACTTTGTGATGCAGAACTACGACAAGGTAAAGAACGTGGAAGAGTTTGCCCACATGGGCGGATACACCACCACCACCTTCCGCAGGCTGTTCAAGAACGTATACGGTGTGCCGGTCTACGAATGGATTCTCGACAAGAAGCGTGAAGGCATCCTCAACGACTTGCAGTACACCCGCCACCGCATCTCCGTCATCAGCGCGCAGTACGGATTCGATTCTCTGTCGCACTTTGCCCACTTCTGCAAAGACTCCTTCGGCGACACACCGCGTGCCCTGAGAAGGCGTGCAGCCGCAGGCGAACAGCTACAAGTGATCAAGACCAAGAGAGAGGTGCCTGCCGGAGAGGAAGAAGAGGACGAATGTTAGCAACGAGACAGACAATCACCCCTCAATGGATCCGAAGACCGAATCATCCGTACCCTCCTTCCGCCCCGTCACACCGGAAGACAAAACCCTTATCACTTCCTACACGCTGAGCTGCCCGTGGCAGAACTGCGACCTGTCGTTCTCCAACCTGTGCAGCTGGCGATTCATGTACGACACCCTCTACGCCGAACTCAACGGCTTCCTGATACTCAAGTTCAAGACCGAGGAGGGGCTGCCGGCATACATGTACCCCATCGGCAAAGGGCATCCGCCGGTAGAGCTGCTGCTCACCCTGCGCGACGATGCCGCCCGTACTACGGGCGAACCGCTCCGGCTGATGGGGTTGTGCCGCGAGATGTGCGAGTCGCTGGAACACCTCATGCCCGGACACTTCCACTTCGAGCACGACCGCAACTGCGCCGACTACCTCTACCTCCGCACCGACCTTGCCACACTGGCAGGCAAGAAGATGCAGGCAAAGCGGAACCACGTCAACAAGTTCATGCGCACTTACCGATACGAATACATGCCGCTCACCACCGACCGCATCCACGAATGTCTCGATCTGGAAGCCGAGTGGTGCAAGCAGAACAACTGCGAGCAGTTCGAAGGCATGGGGTTCGAGCGGCGCGCATTGGTCTATGCCCTCTTCAACTACGACGCACTGGGACTTACGGGAGGCGTCCTGCACGTCGACGGCAACATCGCGGCATTCACCTTCGGCATGCCCATCAATCACAATACCTTCGGCATCCACATCGAGAAAGCCGATACCCGCATCGAAGGAGCTTATGCCATGATTAACCGCGAATTTGCCGCACACATCCCCGAGCAATACACCTACCTCAACCGCGAAGAAGACCTCGGACTGGAGGGGCTTCGCAAAGCCAAGCTCTCCTACCAACCCGTCGCATTGGTCGAGAAAGACACGGCAATCCTCATCTATTAAGCGATGACCAGAGATATCGCCGCACAAACCCGCAAGCTCTGGCTGCAATGCTTCGACGACACCGAGGAGTTCGTCGACATGTACTTCGAGCAGCGATACCGGAAAGAGAACAATATGTTCGAAACGGAGCAAGGCGCTGTTGTTGCCGCCCTCCAAATGATACACTACCCCATGACCCTCTTCGGAGGCATTGCCGGTATCTCGTACGTCTCGGGAGCCTGCACCCACCCCGACTACCGCAACCGCGGACTGATGAGCCGCCTGCTGCAACGCACACTGCTCCGTGCGTGGCACAACCGTGCGGCGCTCAGCGCATTGATTCCTGCCGAGCTGTGGCTGTTCGACTACTACGCCCGCATGGACTATGCCCCCGTCTACACCTGTCGCCGATACACCTTCACCCTTCAACCTGCCACTGTCCGACAGCCGGAGCGCGTCCTGACAAACGCTGCCGAACCGACGCTGGTGCGCCACAAAACATTCGACCGCGAAGCGTATCGCTACCTGAAGAGCCGGCTGCTGCAACGCCCCTGCTGTGTGCAGCACACCGAAGCCGACTTCCGCGTCATCCTTGCCGATCTGGAGGTGAGCCACGGTCGGCTGTTCACCCTCCGCCTGCCGACCGAACAGGACAAGCATCACGCGCCGGTGGCACTTGCCATCCTCTATCCCGACGCATCATCCCGCGCCTGGCGTGTCGACGAGCTGACAGCCGACACCCCTGCGTATGCCCGCCGGTTGCTGAGCCTCATCTGCGGCGAGCTACACGTCGACGCGCTATCCGTCACCCTCCCTGCCGAGGCAGGCGAAGCGGAGGAGCCGACAGGCATGGCACGCATCATCCACCTGCCGGCGCTGCTCAGGCAATACGCCGCTTACCGTCCCGAGGCGGACATGCACCTGCACGTTACCGACCCCCGGATACCAGTCAACAGCGGCTACTACAGCTTGAGGAGCGGACAGCTCGTCCACAGCCGCCAACCCGCAGCAGAGACAGCCTACACCGCTGTCACCATCGGGCAGCTCACCCGCCGGCTCTTTGCCGGCGAACGCGCTTACATGAGTTTGATGTTGAATTGAATGATTTCGAACGACTACCGCCTCAGCTCCACCCTGAAAGTCGTCCCCCTCCCCGGTTCCGAATGCAGCACGAAGATGCGTCCGTTGTGGTACACCTCGACAATGCGTCGCGCCAGCGACAGCCCCAGCCCCCAACCGCGCTCCTTCGTGGTATAGCCGGGCTTAAACACATCCCGGTAGTGGCGGCGGTCGATGCCTTTGCCCGTATCCGTCACATCCAGAAACCACACCGCCGCCGTCTGCCCCACCCGTATGGTGAGCGTTCCCACGCCGTTCATGGCATCGACGGCATTCTTGCACAGATTCTCCACCACCCACTCGAAGAGCGATTCGTTCAGGCGCACCGTCGGCAGCCCCTCTTCGGGCAGGTCGAGGCGGATGACCACCTTCGACGAGGTGCGACGCGCCACGTAATCCACCGCCCGCGACACCAGCGCCTGCAAATCCGTCTCGCGCAACTCGGGCGCAGAGCCGATCTGCGAGAAGCGGTTGGCTATCAGGCGGAGACGTTCCACATCTTCGCCCATGGCAGGCAGCAAGCGGTCGTCGGGGTATTGTCCGCGGAGCAGCTCCGTCCACGCCATGAGCGACGAGATGGGGGTGCCCAACTGATGCGCCGTCTCCTTCGACAGCCCCACCCACACGCGGTTCTGCTCCGCCTTCTTGGCGCTGAGCAGGGCAAAGAGGGCGATCGACACGAAGAGCAGCACTACGCCGAGTTGTATGTAGGGGTAGACGGAAAGGCGGGTCAGCAGCAGCGAAGGGGCATAGTAAACATCGAGCGTATCGTCCCCCTGCTCGTCCAATCGCAGGCGGATGCACTGTCCGCCCGTCCGCATCTTGTCTAACTGGCGCCGCAGCGAGGCGATGCTGTCGCTGCCTGTCACGCGGATGTTGCGGTAGAACTGTATCGTGTGCTGCTTGTCGACCACCATCACCGGAATGGTGTGGTTGGCATTGAGCACCTTCAGCGCCATCGACAGGTCGGTCTGCTCGTCGGCGATGCGCAGGCTCTGCATGGCTTCAGCCCACACCTCCATGCGCGACTGCTCCTCCTTGTACAAGTCGCCCACCAGCACGTGCGACACGTACAGCGAGCCGACAGCAATAAACACTGCAACCACTATCAGCCAGAAGCGAAGGGAGTAACGATAATCCATCAACATATAGTCAGGCGCCCTGTGTAGGCAGGGCAAATGTAGGGGTTATTGCCGGAACGACAATAGGGGCATTGCGATTTCGTCGGGGACGGCTCCGCAAAAACTTTTAGCCCGACGCTTCACCTACCCTGGTCGGTCGCTTCACCTACCCTGGTCGGTTGCTCCGACTACCCTAGTCGGTCGCTCCGACTACCCTAGTCGGTCGCTCCGACTACCCTAGTCGGTCGCTCCGACTACCCTGGTCGGTCGCTCCGACTACCCTGGTCGGTCGCTCCGACTATTCCGAAGATCCTCATCCGACTTTCGATACAGCCGCTCCGCGCAAAGAGGGTGTGTCAAAAGTCCCTTTTGGGACTACGACCCTAGTCCGCCTCTGGACTACGACCCTAGTCCGCCTCTGGACTACGACCCTAGTCTGCCTCTGGACTACGACCCTAGTCCACCTCTGGACTACGACCCTAATCTGCCTCTGGACTACGACCCTAGTCCACCTCTGGACTACGACCCTAGTCCGATTCTTGACACATCCTCTTCACCGGTTTGCCACCGCACCGTCGGCAAAAGAGGCGGACACCACCCCCTTCCCGGATTGACAATAAGTAAGCAGAGACAGGCAGTATCAATGGCTTTAGCCATAGATTAATGACAATATGCTACAATCAGGCGCCAATAGCGCAGCCTGCGTCGGTTGTTTTCTAACTTTTTAATAGTTCCATCGGTTGTTGTATCTAAAATACTTCTAACTTTGCCGCCAATAATCTTAGAGACTATTACGAAATGGGTAAACTAACATCTATCAAGGAACTCGTCAGCCGGGGAGAAGTAACAAAAGCCATCCTGTTACTCGACGAGATGTTGGCTGCCGGCAACGCCCCCCTCGACGAAGCGTACTATCTGCGCGGCAATGCCTACCGCAAACAGGGCAACTGGCAGCAGGCGCTGAACAACTACCAATGCGCCATCGACATCAACCCCCATTCGCCGGCGCTTCAAGCCCGCCTCATGGTGATGAACATTCTCAACTTCCACAACAAAGAGATCTATAACCCCTGACATGTGTACATATAAATAATAAGGTATCAGTAATTATGGCAAAATTCAAAGGAACAATTGTAGTGAACAACGAGCGATGCAAAGGTTGCAGCCTCTGCGTGGTGGCGTGTCCGCTGCATGTCATTTCCCTCGCCAAGGAGGTAAATGTAAGAGGGTATAATTATGCCCGACAGATTTTGGAAGAGACCTGCAACGGTTGCGCTTCGTGCGCACAGGTTTGTCCCGACGGATGTATCTCAGTATATAAAGTAAAAGTAGACTAATATGGAGAAAGAAGTCGTATTAATGAAAGGGAACGAAGCCATCGCCCACGCAGCCGTGCGCTGCGGTGCCGACGGATACTTCGGCTATCCCATCACTCCCCAATCGGAGATATTGGAAACGCTTGCCGAACTCAAGCCCTGGGAAACCACCGGCATGGTGGTGCTTCAGGCAGAGAGCGAGGTGGCGGCGATTAATATGGTGTACGGCGGCGCCGGAAGCGGAAAGATGGTCATGACCTCCTCGTCAAGCCCGGGCGTCAGCCTCAAGCAGGAGGGCATCTCCTACATTGCCGGTTCGGAACTGCCCTGCCTGATTGTGAACGTGATGCGCGGCGGACCCGGTCTGGGAACCATCCAGCCCAGCCAGGCGGATTACTTCCAGACCGTCAAAGGCGGCGGACACGGCGACTACCGGCTGATTGCCCTCGCACCCAACTCCGTGCAGGAGATGGCAGACTTCGTGTCGCTGGCGTTCGAACTGGCATTCAAGTACCGCAACCCTGCCATCATCCTGGCAGACGGCGTGATCGGACAGATGATGGAGAAGGTGGTGCTGCCGCCCTTCAAGCCACGCCGCACCGATGCACAGGTGATGGAGCAATGCCCGTGGGCAAGTTTCGGACGGGTGGGCGGACGCAAGCCCAACATCATCACCTCGCTCGAGATGAACCCCGAACTCATGGAACAGAACAACCTCCGCTTTCAGGAGAAGTACCGCCGCATCGAAGAGAACGAGGTGCGCTACGAAGAGATCGGCTGCGCCGATGCCGACTACCTGATTGTTGCCTTCGGCTCGATGGCACGCATCGGACAGAAAGCCATGGAGCTGGCACGCGAAGCAGGCATCAAGGTAGGTATTCTGCGCCCCATCACCCTGTGGCCGTTCCCCCAAAAAGCCATCGCACACTATGCCGACAAGGTGAAAGGCATGCTGGTCACCGAACTGAACGCCGGACAGATGGTCGAAGATGTACGGCTCGCCGTCAACGGCAAGGTGCCGGTAGAGCACTTCGGTCGCCTGGGAGGCGTAGTACCCGATCCCGACGAGATTGTTGAAGCACTCAAAGCCATTGTACAATGAACATCGATAAAATCAGAAACGTATTGAACATCCTCTTCATGGCGCTGGCTGTGGTGGCAGTGGTGCTCTATTTTGTGTTCGACGAGGATAAGAAACCATTCATGTATGTGTGCGGCGCTGCCCTCTTCTTCAAGCTGGTGGAGTTCTATATACGTTTCACTAACAGATAAGCATTATGACAGTAGAAGAAATAATCAAGCCCGAGAACCTGGTTTACAGCAAACCAAAACTCATGAACGATGTGCACATGCACTACTGCCCGGGTTGCAGTCACGGCGTGGTACACAAACTGATTGCCGAAGTCATCGAAGAGATGGGCATGGAGGAGAAGAGCATCGGCGTGTCGCCCGTGGGGTGTGCCGTCTTTGCCTACAACTACTTGGATATCGACTGGCAGGAAGCCGCACACGGACGGGCGCCGGCAGTAGCCACCGCCATCAAACGCCTGTGGCCTGACCGACTGGTCTTCACCTACCAAGGTGACGGTGACCTGGCGTGCATCGGCACTGCCGAAACCATTCATGCACTGAACCGTGGCGATAACATCACCATCATCTTCATCAACAATGCCATCTACGGCATGACCGGCGGACAGATGGCGCCTACCACCCTGCTCGGCATGAAGACTGCCACCTGCCCCTACGGACGCGATGCCCACGTACACGGCTATCCGCTGAAGATGGCAGACATCGCCGTACAACTGGAAGGCACCGCCTACGTGACCCGACAGAGCGTGCACAGCGTGCCTGCCATCCGCAAGGCAAAGAAAGCCATCCGCAAGGCGTTCGAGAACTCCATGACAGGCAAAGGCTCTAATCTGGTGGAAATAGTATCTACCTGCAACTCCGGCTGGAAAATGACACCGGTACAATCCAATGCCTGGATGGTGGACAACATGTTCCCCTTCTACCCCTTGGGCGATTTAAAGGATAAAGAGTAACGCTAAAAACAGAAGAACAATGACAGAAGAGATAATTATTGCAGGATTTGGCGGACAAGGCGTTTTGTCGATGGGCAAGATACTGGCTTATTCGGGCTTGATGGACGGCAAAGAGGTGTCGTGGATGCCTGCCTACGGACCGGAACAACGAGGCGGAACCGCCAACGTAACCGTCATTATCAGCGACGAGAAGGTGTCGTCGCCCATATTGAGCAAGTACGACGCAGCCATCATCTTGAACCAGCCCTCATTGGAGAAGTTCGAAGCCAAGGTGAAACCGGGCGGTATTCTTATCTACGACGGATACGGCATCATCAAACCACCCACCCGCAAGGACATCAAAGTGTATCGCATCGACGCCATGGATGCTGCCAATGAGATGAACAATGCCAAAGCATTCAACATGATTGTGCTGGGCGGACTGCTGAAGTTACATCCGGTAGTGAGCTTGGACAGTGTGCTCAAAGGATTGAAAAAGACACTGCCCGAACGCCATCATCACTTGATTCCGATGAACGAAGAGGCAATCAAGCGAGGCA
>JAISGR010000044.1 GCA_031262995.1 Prevotellaceae bacterium
ATACTAAAAAGAGTTTCCTTCTCATTTTTTCTTCAGGTGTTTAAATATGAATAACTTGCATCAAGGGATATCCCCTTTGACGGGCAAAAGTAGTTCTTTCTTTTGAGGTAACCCGAATGTAGAAAGGGTTATTTTCCGATATAATCCCTTCATCCTGTTCGGATAAAGTCGTTTTCCCGGTGAGACAAAGCTTTTATTCCAACGTGAGTTCGACCTAAGCCATAGGCTGAAGGAGATTGACGCCACTCCTGTCTCGCTACTTTGATATGACTATATCACGGTGTTTGATATGACCATATCACGGTGTTTGATATGACCATATCACGGCGTTTGATATGACCATATCACGATGCTTGATATGACTATATCACGATGCTTGATATGACTATATCAAAGCCATCCGCTAAGGTGGGGGCGCACTTACGCTCCGGAAGAGGTACATCGGCATTACCCTTTCTTACATCGAACTCACGCTCTTTCATTGGGACAACAAGACAATAGCGCCAAGGCGGCTCAAGCCGGGCGGAAAAGGCAGGCAGTTTCTTAAAATTGCAAAAGATAATCTATCGTTTGAACATTTTAGCACTCGTCCCGTTTACTTGTCATAATCAAAACTTAGTAAATCAAGATGATAAATAGAACCATACTTTTAGTATTGTTTGTTGCTATTATTGACTCTATGCAGGCAGCAGGTAGCAAGGTCGTTCTTCCAGGGAATGCCGGGATTGCCGAACAGGAAAAATCCGTAACATCTCAACAGAACGATTCTGCGGTAACCGTTACGGATGACGGGTTTGTTCCGACGGTGGCGCTGAAGAGCAACCTGCTGTACGACCTGACCGGTACGTTCAACCTGGGCGCCGAGTTCCGCCTCGGCAGGAAGTGGACGCTCGACCTCCCTGTGAGCTACAATCCGTGGCAATACGCCGAAGGCAGAAAGCTGAAGCACCTGCTGTTCCAGCCCGAACTGCGCTACTGGACAGGGCAAGCTTTCCGCGGTTCTTTCTGGGGAATACATGCACATACGGCTCAATTCAATATAGCCCGCATCTTCTCGGACAACCTTCAGTACGAGGGCTGGCTGGCAGGTGCGGGCATCTCTTACGGCTACCGGTGGAACTTCTCCCGCCATTGGGGGCTGGAAGCTTCCATCGGCGTGGGCTATGCCTACATAGACTACGACCGTTACCGCCTGAACGCCGACAACTGCTGCGGCGAGCTGACGGCATCGAGCCACAAGCACTACCTGGGTGTGACCAAAGCCGCGCTCTCGCTGATATATAATATAGGACGGGCGCCCAAGGCACGTGTGCAGATGCCCGACCGCGCCATGGACATCCTGCCTTACCTGCCGCAACGTACCGATACCTTCAAGTTGACACAGACCGATACGGTGTATGTGGTTCCGCAGCCGGCGGTGCGCTACCGGCAAGAGGTGGGTCGCGCTTACGTGCTGTTCCCCGTCAATCAGGCTGTGCTGGATCCCGATCATGCACAGAACCGCATCGAATTGCAGACCATCGCACGCTCGATGCAGCTGATACGCCGGCTCGAAGGAGCAGAGATAAAAGCCATCCACATCGAATCGTTTGCCTCGCCCGAAGGGAACACCGCACACAACGCCGCACTGGCGGAGCAACGGGCTGCTGCCTTGCGCGACTATATGATTGCGACCTACGCACTCTCCCCGCAACTCTTCACCACCTGTGTCGGCAGCGAGAACTGGCAGGGATTGAACGATGCCCTCGCAACCACCGCCTTGCTGACAGCTGCCGAAAAGAGCGAGCTGCAACAGCTGCTTGCCGCCGACGATGTGGAGCAACGCAAAGCCGGGCTGAAAGCCTACAAGGACGGAACCGTCTATGCAAAGCTGCTGAAAAATATTTATCCTTCTCTGCGTATCTCGTCTTATAGGATAGAGTACACAGTACCCTTTACCGAGGTTGATTGATCTATTTTCCGAAACTAATTGATATATATAAATTACTAATCATTAAACTTTGAGAAATCATGAACAAAAAGAATTTCTTTCGCACACTGTTGCCTTTCTTTTTCTTGACCCTGTTTGTTGCCACTTCGTGTAGCAATGAGGAGGTTATCGATGAGACGGCACACTCCGTTGCCACCACCAATCTGGCATTTGCCGTCAAGATGCCGAAAGGCGTGATGATGGGTTCCTCTGCTGCGTCGACCCGCTACGATTCGGGCAACTACAACCATGTGGGCGACTACGAAGGCGTCGACATGACCAGCCGCATCGACCTCTACTTGGTCTCTGCCGACGGTAAGAGCCTGCTCGAGAGCCGCCGCTTCGACTATACCGAGCTGACATGGCTCTACGACGAGAACGGTATGCAGGTGGTACAGCCCAAAGACCCGATACTCACTACGGCAGGCGACAAGATAGCCATCGTGACCGTCAACAGCCCCTATCCGCTGATGAACTATGCACCGTCAGCCACCGACTTGGTGTCGATCACCAGTGAATTTCCGCTTACCGCCATCGGGCAGTTTGTCGACTACGAAGAGCAACGCGTGCTGCGGGTGATGATGAGCGGTTGCAGCGAAGTGACCACCATTGTCGACGGCGTGACCTCCGACGAGGTAAAAACCGGCGTCAACCGCATACAGCTCAGCGTAGACCGTATGCCCTCGCGGGTGATTGTGACGCAGTCGCCCGACCTGATTGCCAACAGCTCCGACCTGGGCACCTTCTCTGACATCACCTACGGTTCGGCACAGGGCGCCAAGTCGATGTATCTGCTGCCCCATATCGAAGATGGCGTGTACAAGACCTACGGCTACGACTATGTGGCAGGCGACGACTACCTGCGTACCTCTGCCGGCTACTATTGCTACGAGTACCTGCAAGACATCAACCGCGCGGTGCCCGTCAACCCGTCGACCGCTTCCGATCCGCAAGCCTATCTCGGCATAGAAGGGTTGCTCTTCCTCGAGAATACCCATGCCAACTACCAGAAAGGCAACACCACCTACGTGATGATACGCGCCAAGTTCACCCCCAAAGCCGAAGCCATTAAAGACGGCGGCGCGCTGGCTGCCGACGGCACCTTCTACGTGGGCGGCACCGACGGAAACATCTACTCGTCGATGGCTGCCGCCGTCGACCCTGCCACCGGCGTGTCGGGACAGAACGTGGCTACTTATGTGGGCGGAAAGACCCTCTACTACGTATGGCTCAATCCCGACAATGTGCAGAGTCCCACCGTGTCGCCCGTTATCCGCAACAACATCTACCACATCAACATCAACTCTTTCAAGCAGCTGGGCGTGAACTGGAATCCGCTGACTCCCGACGTGAACAACCCCGACCCCCAACCGGAAGGCGGCAACGAACCCGATAACCCCATCAAACCCGAAGACCCCCTCTCGTCGGTAGAGACCTACATGTCGGTGGATATTGAAGTGAAGAACTGGACTGTACATTCGTACGACGTAGACCTTTAATCCCGCCAGATGAGAATAAGTAACCAATCAGCTCGTTGCCTGGCAAGAATAGCAGGCGTGTGGTGCGTACTGACATTGCTGGCGGCATGTATCCGTGACGACCGAACGGAGTGCCCGCAGGGAATCCACGTACAGCTCTACTCGACCACCTCTTGCGGCGCCGACACCATCTACCCCGACGGAAGCAGGCTCAACCTGTACGTGTTCGATGCCGACGGGATGCTGGTGAGTGCGGGACATGACGAACAGGCTGTGCTCAACCGCGACTATGTGCACACGCTGGACGCATCGAACGGCTTGTTTACCGTAGTGGCTTGGACGGGTGTGGAGGATACTTATTTCGAACTCCCCACTGTCGGGAAGAGCGTGGTGACCAAGAACGACTTGCTGTTCCGCCTCAAGCGGGCAGCACAGCGTTCCGTCGCGATGGGCGAACACCGGATATATTATGGTGAGAGCGCTCCCGTCTACCTGCCCGATCCCGAACGGTACGGCTCCGTGTTCGAAACCGTCCGCATTAACTTGCAGGAACAGACCAACCGCATCCATGTCAGCGTGGCAGGCTTGGAGAAAGCCGACAGCTACGAGGTGGTGATCGCGTCGCGCAACGGCGCCATGTCGATAGCCGGCAAACCGGTTGCCGACGAGCTGTTGGAGTACGCCTCGACTGCCCGCGTGACACCCGACGGCGTGCTGCATGCCTCGTTCACCACACTCAAGTTGGTCACCGGACTCTCCACCACATTGATTGTGCGCGACGCCGCCGACGGCACCGAACTCTATCGGGGCGACCTGCTCGGTACGCTGCTGCTGAAGAATCCGGGCGTAGACCTGGCGTGCGACCACGACTTCAACATCGCCTTTACCGCTGCCGACCGCTGCCGGTGCGGGATATACACCATGATGGAGATATGGGTCAACAACTGGCTGGTACACAGCTACAGTACCGACCTGTAACTCCCGTTGATTTATCGAACGCGAGGGTGTGTCAAAAGCCCCTCTTTGGACTATGACCCTATACTACCCTGGTATACGACTCTATACTACCCTGGTATATGACCCTATACTACCCTGGTATGCGACCCTATACTACCCTGGTATATGACCCTACTCCGACTTTTGACACAGCTTCACTTTCTAAATCCGTAGGAAACATTCATCCTTTTCAATGCAACCAACTATGTCGAAGCATTCTATCAAAATACCGGATTACCTCTTTCCGTTCCTGCTGCTGATCGTGCTGGCACTTTCGATAGCCACCTCGCTCACAGCCTGTCACAGCGACCTGCCCGATGAGGGAGGCGACGAGGCTGTCGTTAACCTGTTGCTCGGTACCGCTTCGTCGGGCATCAACACCGACAAGGAGCTGTGGGAAGACCGCGTGGACGAAGTGCGGATGATCGCTTTCGGCAGGGCAGGCGAGGTGGTCTACAACAACATCCTTCCCTTTCCTGCCGGCTGGGAGGCATCGAGCGCCGCCATTCGTTTCAAGCCGGGCGTGTACGATTTCTGCTTCATTGCCAACGAACAGGCTGCTTCCGCCGACTTTGCCGCTGCGCTGAAGGGGCTGCGTCACCAGTCGGAGCTGACTACCGACAGCCGTTTCTCCGCGTTGACCTACAATGCCGCTTTCGTGCCCGACGGGACAACCACAGGCGGTCTGTTTGTGATGTCGGCACGCTACGACGACGTGCCCGTGCAGAGCGGCGGTACCGAAACCAACCCCCTGCCGCTCCCGCTGCCCGGCGGTAAGGTGCAGCTGATACGTCCGCTGGCAAAGGTGCAGGTGGTCTTCCGCAAGAAGGTGTCGGGAAGCGCGGTGCCTGCGGGCTTCATCGAGTCGCTGCAACTGCAAAACGTGGCGCAGCGCTATTCCGTGCCTGCCGTCGACACCTACTACACCGGCGGAACAACGCGCTCCGAAGAGGTGCAGCCCGTCGACTTCGACTACAACGCCGACTCCATCGGTTCCGTCACCTGGTACATCCCCGAACTGCTCGTCCCGACAGCCGGAACCGACTATACCGTGTTGCGCGTCAACGACCGGCTGTTCCCCGTCGAAACCGACGGTAGCCTGAACGGGCTGAGCGAACAGCGACGCTTGCCTGACAACCTGTCCGGCTACAGCGTGATACGCAACTGCCACTACCTCATCAACGCATACATCAACACCGAAGCCGAAGGCGGCATCGAGCTGCAAACGTGCGTAGTCCCGTGGAGCGTGGAATCGTACAAGTATATGTTCCAGGACGAAGGGCAAGCCATCGTTGCCCCTCCGTTGACCCCTACCGATTCGACCCTCATCATTGCCACCGAGTGCGGAAAGATTGAGATGCGGAACACCAACGAGGTACTGCAACAGGGACTGATGGGCGCCTACGGAGACCAGATTGTGTGGTGGGATCCCGAGACACAGGGACCTGCCGTGAAGCCGGGCGTGGCACCCTACTATTGCGAACGGAAATACGGCGAAGGGTGGCGGTTGGTGAACGCCTGCGAGCTGATGTCGTTTTTGAAGCTGTTCGACCAGACCTACCGCATCTGGCAGTCGAATACCTGGCAAGGCATCAACAGCGGACTGAAGATGTACTCTTTGCCGATGAGGCAGGAGGCACAGGAGCTGCTGGGCAAGATTACGGGTTACGACATGTCCGGATTCACCCCTACCGACAACGGCGTCGACGACTTCGGCAGCGAGAAGCTCAACATCCTCGACCGCTTCTTCACCCCCGGCGACATCTTGGTGCGCGAAAGCGACTACCCCGACGGCACCTGGTCTTACTACGGTAAACCCAACAACAGCGGGCAAGCCTGGTATCCCATGGAGGTCTCCATTCAGGTGAAAGGCTACTGGTACACCGATTACCTCGACTTCAGCGTCGATGAGAACTACGACCGGATCCTGTACGGCAACTTCTACCGGTTCGACTACTCGTCCACCGTGTCGCGCTGCGTCAGGGAGGTGGAATAACCCAACGTTGAGAATATCCAATCACTTAAAGATTTCTTTATGCGCAATCTGCACCATCTATATATCTGTCTGCTTGCCGGTCTGCTCCTTGCCGCGTGCAGTGCCGAAACGCCGGAGATGTCGTTGCCCGATGCCCCGCATCCTGCAACGGGCGTCGAGGTGTGGTTGTCGCCCACCCGTGCCGCCGGCGATGCCGACAACCTGCCCGAGGAGTACAGCCTGCTCAACGTCAGCTTCTTTCTGACCGATGCGGGCGGAAGTACCTTCACCGACAAGTTCATCCACCAGCCGACTGCGCCTGCCGTGTCGACCGGTGCCGACTGCCTGGGCTGCCGGAAGGTGACGCTCCCTGCGGAGCTTGCCACGGCTACCCGCAAGGACATCTACGTGGTGGCTAACTTCGACGATGCCGAGCGGCTGGCATCGCTTGCCACCGTTGCCGACCTGCAAGCGCTGGCAACCCCCAAGCGATTGGTCAACTCCAACCTGAACATCGACCGCGGATTGCCCATGTACGGCATGTCGGCAGATGTCGATTTGAGTAGCAATGCCCTCCGTGTGATGCTCCAGCGCATCTGCGCCAAGCTGCGCGTCACGCTCACCTTCACCGATCCCTCGTGGGTCGGCAGCAGGAACCGCATCGAGATGCACGACGTGGCGCCCTATACCTACTTCATGCCGCGCACCGGATTCGGTGTGCCGGCAAACGAGCTGATCAACTATTCGCAAGTCACCTTGACCCAAATATCCGAACAGACCTTCCGCGGGGTGATCTATCTGTATGAATCGAACACGTTGCCTTATCTGCAACTCTACACCGTTGTGGACGGCAAGGAGAAGATATACACAGCCAAAGACCACTTCCCGTTGCCGGTACGTAACCGCCTGTACGATGTGGAGATAGAGATGTTGCCGCCGACACAAACCAGAAGTGCGGAGGGTGCGGTTACCTTCTCTTACAATTTTACAACTTATGGGGAGTAAATCAAATAAATCGTGTACTTTTGCCGTCATATTTTTATGAACGAGCATAATTCCTGATGAGAATCATACAACGAATCATTAGCCTGATGTTGCTTTGCCGGCTTTGCTGTCCGGTTGCCGTGGCTCAGGAAAACGTAACCTTCTTTCTGCATACGGTAGAAAAAGGACAAAGTCTGTACTCCATCTCCAGTATGTACGGCGTCAGCCAAAGCGAGATTGTTGCCCTGAATCCGGGCAGTGACGACAAGATATATGTGGGACGCACCCTGAAAGTCCCCCTCTCCAAAGCCGCTTCGCGCAAGGAGACTTTCCATACCATTGTTTCGGGAGAGACACTCTACCGGCTCACCGTGCGCTACGGTGTGTCGGCAAAAGCCATCTGCGACGCCAACCCCGGGCTGAGCGCCGATAACTTCCGCGCAGGCGAAGTGATTCTCATCCCTGCCGTTGCCGAAACCGAAGCCGCCCGCCCTGCCGAACAACCGCCCGTGCCTGCCGTACAGGGAGCGGTGGTGCCGCGCTGCCGCGAGATGCACAAGGTGAAGCGGAAAGAGACCGTTTACAGCATCAGCCACAAATACGGCATCAGCGAAGCCGCCCTCATTGCTGCCAACCCCGAGTTGAAGGGCGAGCACAAGATAAAGAGAGGCTCCTACCTCTGCATCCCTTACCCGACGGCAACGGTCGAGCAACCCGACACCGCCGTGCTGCCGCCCACCGACTATCAGCTCTTCGAAGAGAACCGGCAAGCGCCGCGCCGCATCGGCGTGGTGAAGGCTGCCGTCGTGCTCCCTTTCTTCGAGAGCCGCAACGAGACCGCCGCCCGCATGGTGGAGTATTACGAAGGCTTCCTGATGGCAGTCGACAGCCTGAAGCGCAAAGGGGTATCCATCGACCTCTACACCTATAACTCGGGGGCGGAAAGCGCCTCGCTCAAAAGCATACTTGCCCGCGAAGAGCTGAAAACGATGGACATCATCTTCGGCCCTTTGCACTCCGCCCACATCGCCCCGCTCGCCGACTTTGCCGACAAGCACAACATCCGGCTCGTGATACCCTTCACGTCGAAAGACAACAGTGTGTTTCACAATCCCTCCGTCTTCCAAATCAATACGCCCCAATCCTATCTTTACTCCGGGGTGTACGAACACTTTGTGCGGGAGTTCCCGAACGGCAACGTGATCTTTGTCGCTTCCTCCGCCGCCGATGCCGACGAGAAGGCGGAGTTCATTAAGGGGCTGAAAGAGGCTTTGCGCAACCGTGCCATCCCCTTTGCCACGGTCTCCGAAGATGCCGATACCGAAGCGCTGAAAGCCACGCTCCGCGCCGACCGCGAGAATATCTTCATCCCCACCTCGGGCAGCAATGCCATGCTGATAAAGACCCTCCCGCAACTGACACTGCTGGTGCGCGAAGTGCCCGAGATGCCGGTGCGCCTCTTCGGCTATCCCGAATGGCAGACCTACACCAAAGACCACCTCGATGCCTTCTTCGAGTTGGACACTTACTTCTACTCCTCGTTCTACACCAACAACCTGCTGCCGGCAGCCATCAACTTCATCCGGAACTACCGCCGCTGGTACGGCAAGCTGATGGGCGACCGCTACCCGCGGTTCGGCATGTTGGGATTCGACACGGGCTTCTTCTTTCTGAGCGGATTGTCGCGTTACGGCTCGGCGTTCGAGGAGAAGATGGGCGAGATGAACCCGGTGCCCATCCAGACCGGATTCAAGTTCGAACGGGTGAACAACTTCGGGGGATTCATCAACCGGAAGGTCTTCTTCGTGCACTTCACGAGGAACTACGAATTGATTAAGTTGGATTTTGATTGAACCGTACGCACTCATGAAAGCCCGATTCACCACAGCACTCCTCGGTCTGCTCTTTGCTGTTATGGCGCAGGCACAGATAGGCGAGTTGCGCCATAACTTCTCCGTCGGCGTGAACGGCGGCATGAACTTCAACACCGTCAGCTTCTCTCCCTCGATCAGGCAGCACAACAAGCAGGGCATCAACGCCGGACTGACGCTGCGCTACATCTCCGAGAAATACTTTTCCATGATATGCGGCGTGCAGGTGGAGGTGAACTACTCGCAGCACGGCTGGAGCTAGTTCTACGAAGAGTTCCCCACGCTGCGCTATGAGCGAACCATGAACTACGTCGAGGTGCCCTTTCTGGCGCACCTGGCATTCGGCAAGCAGTTTCAGTTCTTCCTCAACCTCGGCCCGCAGGTAGGCTTCTTCCTCAGCGAAAGCGATGTGCAGCACGGCGACTGGAGCAGCGTGTCGACTCCCCCGCAGCACGGCATGCCGACAGAGAAGAAGTTCGACTACGGCATCACCGGCGGTGCGGGAGTGGAGCTGCGCACGGGCATCGGCAACTTCTTGGTAGAGGGGCGTTATTATTATGCCCTTTCCGACTTCTACGGCAGCACAAAAAAAGATTACTTCGGCCGCTCGGCACATACTGCCATCGTAGCCAAAGTAACCTATCTTTTCGACCTGACACATTGATGTCGCCTGTGCGTGGAAGCTCCGCCTACATCAGGTTGCGGTAGCGCACGCGCTTAGGCTCTTCCCGTCCCAATCGTTTCTGTTTGTTCTCCTCGTATTCGGAGTACGAGCCTTCGAAGTAGAAGACATTCGAGTCGCCTTCGAATGCCAGTATGTGCGTGCAGATGCGGTCGAGGAACCAGCGGTCGTGGCTGATGATGACGGCACATCCGGCAAACGCCTCGAGACCCTCCTCGAGAGCACGCAGCGTGTTCACGTCGATGTCGTTGGTCGGCTCGTCGAGCAGCAACACGTTGCCCTCCTCCTTCAACGCCATGGCAAGGTGCAGCCGGTTGCGCTCGCCTCCCGAGAGCACGCCGCACAGCTTCTCCTGATCGCCTCCCGAGAAGTTGAAGCGCGACAGGTAGGCGCGGGCGTTGATGTCGCGTCCGCCCATGCGAATCAGTTCGTTGCCGCCCGAGATGACCTGATAGACGCTCTTGGCAGGGTCGATGTCGCTGTGCTGCTGGTCGACATAAGCCACCTTGACCGTTTCGCCTACCTCGAACGTGCCGCCGTCAGCCTGCTCCAACCCCATGATGAGGCGGAACAGCGTGGTCTTGCCGGCGCCGTTGGGGCCGATGACACCCACGATGCCGTTGGGGGGAAGCACGAAGTTGAGGTCGTCGAAGAGCAGCTTGTCGCCGTAGGCTTTCGCCACGTGCTGGGCTTCGATGACCTTGTTGCCCAGCCGCGGGCCGTTGGGGATGAATATCTCCAGCTTCTCCTCCTTCTCCTTGATGTCCTCGTTGAGCAGCTTGTCGTACGAGTTGAGGCGCGCCTTCCCTTTGGCTTGCCGCGCTTTGGGCGCCATGCGCACCCATTCCAGCTCGCGTTCGAGCGTCTTGCGGCGTTTGCTGGCGCTCTTCTCCTCCTGCGCCATGCGGGTGCTCTTCTGTTCCAGCCAGCTGCTGTAATTGCCTTTCCACGGGATGCCCTCTCCGCGGTCGAGTTCCAGAATCCATCCGGCTACGTGGTCGAGGAAGTAGCGGTCGTGCGTCACGGCAATCACGGTACCCTCGTACTGTTGCAGGTGTTGCTCGAGCCAGTCGATGGACTCGGCGTCGAGGTGGTTGGTCGGTTCGTCCAGCAGCAGGATGTCGGGCTTCTGCAACAGCAGTCGACAGAGCGCCACGCGCCGGCGTTCGCCTCCCGAGAGGTGTGCCACCGACTCCTCTTCGGGCGGGCAGCGCAGGGCGTCCATGGCACGTTCCAGCTTGCTGTCCAAGTTCCATGCGTCGGTGGCGTCGATCATGTCCTGCAGCTCCGCCTGTCGGGCAAAGAGCTTGTCCATCTTGTCGCTGTCTTCGTAGTATTCGGGCAAGCCGAACTTTTGGTTGATTGCCTCGTACTCGTCGAGGGTGTCAACGATGGGCTGCACCCCCTCCATCACCACCTCCCTGACGGTTTTGGCAGGGTCGAGATAAGGTTCCTGTGCCAGATAGCCCACGCTGTAGCCGGGCGAGAACACCACCTCTCCCTGATACGACTGTTCCAGTCCGGCGATGATCTTCAGCAGCGTGGATTTGCCCGAGCCGTTCAGACCAATGATGCCGATCTTGGCGCCGTAAAAGAACGAGAGATAGATGTTTTTGAGTACCTGTTTGTTGTTTTGCGGGATGATTTTGTTCAGCCCTACCATTGAAAAGATGATTTTCTTGTCGTCAACTGTTGCCATACATTTAGAATGATTGGTGATAGAATTAATAGTATGATTGGTGATAAAATGATTGGTGAGTAATGTCATTTGCGGCGCAAAAGTAATGAGTTTTGTGCAAACAAGGGCAAGGCAAACAACTCTTTCGTATCATTTGCGTATATTTGCGGCTCATTACGTATCAAATGTTAAAGGTATGGAGAACAAAGTATTTGATTTCAAATTGGATATGGATTGGGCATTCATCCGCTTAATCAATGAGATTGACCGCTTCGATGCCGAATGGATTGCCGTTGAGCATCGGGAAGGGCAGAGTTTGAAGCAGCTCAAAAGCATAGCTACCGTGCGCAGTGTCGGGGCATCCAACCGCATTGAGGGTAATAGGATGAGTAATGAAAAGATAGACACTTTGTTGCAAAACATCGATATAACTAAGCTGACGGACAGAGATTCGCAGGAAGTGGTAGGCTATTTTGAGGCGCTCGACACCATAACAGAGGCTTACGAGGATATGACCGTTACGGAAAGCAACATCAAAAGTCTGCACAACCAACTGATGAGATACAGCACCCATGACGATTGGCACAAAGGGGATTACAAGATACATAACAATGCGGTCGAGGCTGCTTTTGCCGATGGTAGCCGACAGGTTATCTTTCGAACCACTGAAGCCGGCTTCGCCACCGAAGATGCCATGCGGAAAGTAGTCGATTGGTACAACAACGAGCAAGAGGTACACGCTGTTGTAAAGGTAGCAACTTTCGTTTACGAGTTCCTGAGCATCCATCCGTTTCAAGACGGCAATGGGCGACTGAGCCGTTTGCTGTCTACGCTTCTGCTGTTGCGGAGCGGCTACAAATGGATACAATACGTCAGTTTCGAGCATGAGATAGAGAGTCGGAAGAATGAATATTATCAGACGTTGCGAAGCTGTCAGGCACAACGTCCGAACGAAGATATCACGTTGTGGGTACAATTCTTTCTGCATGCGTTGAAGAATGTTCAGTCGCAACTCACTATAAAATTGAAACAGAGCGGCATAGATACCAACCTCTCTCCGCGTGAGAAATCCATATTGAGCCTTATCGAAAGCCATGCAGGCATCCGTTCGGGCGAGATTGCCGATAAACTGTCGATACCGGCACCAACCACCAAGCGCATCCTATCCGATCTGCTTACGAAGGGATTGATTGTAAAGTCCGGTGTCGGAAGGGGAACAAACTATACGGTAGTATGAATTTGGGAATATTGGCTGCAAGTAATGAAGTATTTATCTCAGTGACTTCTTGAAGTTATCTCAGTGACTTCAAGAAGTTGTTTCAGTGACTTCTTGAAGTTGTCTCAGTGACTTCAAGAAGTTATCTCAGTGACTTCAAGAAGTTATCTCAGTGACTTCTTGAAGTTATTTCAGTGACTTCTTGAAGTTATTTCAGCGACTTCAAGAAGTTGTCGAAACAACTTCTTGAAGTCACTGAAATAACTTCAAGAAGTCGCTGAGATAACTTCTTGAAGTCACTGAGATAACTTCTTGAAGTCACTGAGACAACTTCAAGAAGTCACTGA
>JAISGR010000100.1 GCA_031262995.1 Prevotellaceae bacterium
GCATAAAGGTGGAGCTTAGTCCGCTGGCGGTGGTGAAGGGGACATAATCTCTAAACTTTCCACGTCCCAACTCTCGAAAGTACACCCTTCTCTTCTTTCTGTCAATCAGTACACTTTTAGTACGCCTTGTAAAAGCGAAAACCCCTGATAATCAGAGATTATCAGGGGTTTTGAGGTACCCAGACCCGGGGTCGAACCGGGATGGAAGTGAATCCACTGGTGTTTGAGACCAGCGCGTCTACCGATTCCGCCATCTGGGCAAATAGTGATGCTTTCGCATCACTCTATATATGCTGTTTCAGTAAGCAGGTGTCTGTTTTTTTATGCGGGGACAAAGATACGGCTTTTTTCTATACGCGCAATACTTCTTACTAAAAAAAGTAAAAAAGGTGATAAGGAGTGAAATAAGTTGGAAGTATGTAAAATATGCTGTACTTTAGCCGCATATTTTGATAATGGCGCAGGCGGACATTAAACTGACGCAAGCGGATAATAACAGCGATGTCATTGGAACTTTAAAACTAACGTTATGACGACAAATAAGAACAACTTTTGTGTTATCATGGGTGGTGGAATAGGCAGTAGATTCTGGCCGTTCAGCCGCAAGATGCTCCCCAAACAATTCTTGGACTTTTTCGGAACGGGACGTTCGCTATTGCAGCAGACGTTCGACCGTTTCAATAAAGTCATTCCTACTGAAAACATACTGGTCGTGACCAATGACTTGTATGCCGACCTCGTAAAAGAACAACTCCCGGAACTCAAACCGGAGCAGATTCTACTGGAACCGACTCGACGGAACACAGCTCCGTGCATCGCATGGGCTTCGTATCATATTCGTGCGCTCAATCCTAATGCCAATATTGTGGTGGCTCCTTCCGATCATCTCATTCTGAAGGAGACGGAGTTTCTTTCTGCCATACAGGGGGGATTGGATTTTGTGAACCGAACAGACAAACTGTTGACACTCGGAATCAAACCGAACCGCCCGGAAACTGGCTATGGATATATTCAGATTGCCGAAAGGGTGGAGGATAATATCTATGTGGTGAAGACTTTTACCGAGAAACCTGAGCTGGAATTAGCGAGGGTTTTCGTGGAAAGCGGTGAGTTCTACTGGAATTCCGGTCTATTTATTTGGAATGTAAATGCCATTATCAAGGCTATTGAGGGACTATTGCCCGAGCTTGCTGCTAAACTGACTCCGGGTAAACATCTGTATGGAACGCCTGACGAGAAGGTATTCATTAACGATAACTTTCCCGCATGCCCCAACGTGTCGATTGACTTCGGTATCATGGAGAAAGCCGATAATGTGTGTGTCTCTTTGGGAGACTTCGGCTGGTCGGATTTGGGTACGTGGGACTCTTTGTACGAGTTGTCGCCGAAGGACGACGAGAGCAATGTGACCTTGAAATGTCGCACCTTGTTTTATAACAGTAAGAAAAATATGGTGGTACTGCCTTCGAACAAACTTGCCGTGATAGACGGATTGGATGGATACTTGATTGCCGAATCGGACAACGTGTTGCTGATTTGCAAGAAAGAAGAGGAACATGCTATCCGCAAATATGTCAACGATGCACAGATAAAGATGGGCGAAGAGTACATTTAGTACTGCTGTCCTTTTATGCTGTCCTGATTATATAAGACGCGGATGACGCGAATGACACGGAATATCGTGTCTTCTGCGTCATCCGCGTCTGATTTGTTTACGCCCGGCTCGTTTAGCCGATGTTGTCGCGAATAGCGGCGGCTATGGCGGTAAACTCTTCCGGCGAGAGCTTTAGCTTGGGATTGGAGAAGAGCATATCCGACTCTCTCTGAATGGGAATCAAATGGATATGTGCATGCGGTACTTCCAATCCGATAACAGCTTCACCCACTTTCTTACAGGGGAATGCTTGCTGTATGCCGCGTGCCACTTTTTTGGCGAAGAGGTGGAGGGCGGAAAATTCTTCGTTGCTCAAGTCGAATATGTCATCGACTTCGCGTTTGGGGATGACTAATGTGTGTCCTTTGACCAACGGATTGATGTCGAGAAAGGCGAAGCACAAGTTGTCCTCTGCCACTTTGTAGCAGGGAATCTCGCCGGCTATGATTCTACTAAACAGGGTTGCCATGCGTATGTCGGGGGTGAATAATGGATTAAAACGAAATGTTTACTATCTCCAGATTGATGATGCCTTGCGGCACCTTGATTTCGGCTACGTCACCTACTTTCTTTCCGAGCAAACCTTGTGCGATGGGAGTGTTAACGGAAATCTTACCCTCCTTCAGGTTGGCTTCGCTTTCGGAGACGATGGTGTACACCATCCTGGCGCCATTCTTTGTGTTTTTTAGCTCCACCTTATTTAATATCTGTACGGAGTCTGTTTTTAATTTACTCTCGTCGATAATTTTGGCATCACCAATGACTGTTTTCAGTTTGTTGATTTTCATTTCAAGCATGCCCTGCGCCTCTTTGGCGGCATCGTATTCCGCATTCTCCGACAAGTCACCCTTGTCGCGTGCTTCGGCAATGGCGGCCGAAATCTTCGGACGCTCTACCGTCTCCAATTGTTTCAGTTCGGCTAAAAGTTTTTTGTAGCCATCTTCAGACATGTAAGCCATAATAATTCTTTTATTTATTAATGTATGGTATTTATAACAAAAAAGAAGTCCAACATGTATATGTCATGCTGGAACTTTGTTTATTTTTCGTTGCAAAGATACTTCTTTAGGTAGTGGGTACCAAACGAGAGCAACTGTTTTTCAACATAATTATGCTGAAACAGTGACTTTCGGGTGGTGGCACATTAAAGCAATGCCTTTACCGCTGCCTCCAAATCCTTAATGGTTTCACCACGGGCTTTCAACTCGCTGTTGCGGCTGATGAGGAACAGTTCGGGTACCGCCTTGACGTTGTACATAACGGCGGTGGAAGAGTCGATACCGTTGGGATCGCGCACACATATCCAAGGCAGGTTGTCTGCGGTTGTTTTCCAGAAGTGTTCGTCGGCATCCAGGGAAACCTGATAGATTTCCAGTCCTTTGTTGTGGTATTTTTCGTACAATCCGTTCAGCATAAAGTTGTGCGGAGTCGATACCGCGCTCTGATAGATGGTGAAATCCACCAGTACCACCTTTCCTTTCAGGTCGCTCAGCTTGTGAGCAGCACCTTTCATGTCGCGCAGATTGATGTCGATGATGCCGGTTTCGACTATCTTGTCTTCGGGAATATCCAATGCTCTTTGTCGGGGTGGACGTGTATTCTTCATGCCTTTAATGGCAATATTGGATAGATTCTTGGTGCGGTCGGCATGCGGATAGTTATTACTCAAGCTGGTTGCTACGGCAGCAAAGCATTTCACATCCTCCCGGTTGTTGAGCGGGTCGAATATGAGGTAGTTATTTATTTTCTGGAACAAGGCGAAATAGGCAGATGCCATGTTGGGATGTGCGAAGATATACTGCATCTTCACCTCTTCCTTATAGCGATTGATTAATGCGGTGAGGCTGTCTTCGTAGTTGTCCAGACCGATTTGATAGGTTTGCATGCCGCGATTGAGTTTGTCAACGCTCTGTTGCAAGGCGAGCAGTTTGAGCGTCAGTTCCTTGATGCGGGTGCTGTTGGGCGAACCTTCGACGGTGTAGGCGATGGCAAAATCCTGATAGGGTGCCAGGATGCGAATGGTTTCGGTGCTGTCGACCGAGAAGTTGATTACCTTATTCTCTATTCGCAGCCTGTAGAATTCGGGGCTTTCGGGACGGGTATGCTTGAAATGGAAAGTACCGTTGCCTTTCAGCTTCACCGAATCCAGCAGAACGATGCCCCGCAGGGCAGCCGCTTCCAGATACAGCATTTTGCCATCGGCATCCGATACTTCACCTTCTACCTTAAATTTATTATTTGTACTACAACCACTCAGCAGCAGTGTGGCAAGCGCTATGGTGCAAAATTTCTTCATACGTAATGTTTTTAAATCGTTCTGAAAAAGAACGCGCAAATATACGCCTTTTCAGATTCAGGCAAAGCTTTTATTTACTAAAACAAGCTAATTCGCCGTTATTTCCTCTTTTTGTTACAGTGTGTTACAGGTTGTTTCAGCCCTAATCGGTCGTTAGGGGCGTTTGTTTTACTCCAAAAAGCATCTTACCTCAATGGGACAGCACTCTTGTCCCACTGAGAGAAGTAGCTTGTCCCAATGGGACAGCGCTCTTGTCCCACTGAGAGAAACATCTCATAAATATACACAAAGAGGCAAACCGCATCCGTTATTCGGATACCTTGTCAATGAAATAATGCGCCTTGTTATATACTTTTTTGCTCTTTCTCTCTGATTGACAGGAATTAATTATATATCTTTGCGCGATTTTTTTAAAGAGAAATAAAGATAAAACAATTTTTAATGATGAATCCAATTGTTAAGACAATCGAGTTACCCGATGGCAGAACCATCACACTCGAGACGGGAAAGTTGGCAAAACAGGCTGACGGTGCAGTGATGCTCCGTATGGGCAATACCATGTTGCTTGCAACTGTTTGTGCCGCCAAGGATGCAGTTCCCGGAACAGATTTTATGCCGTTACAGGTAGAGTACAAAGAAAAGTTTTCCGCTTTCGGTCGATTCCCCGGTGGTTTTACCCGCCGCGAAGGACGCGCTTCGGATTATGAAATCCTCACATGCCGCTTGGTTGACCGTGCACTCCGCCCGCTCTTCCCCGATAATTATCATGCCGAGGTGTATGTAAATATCATAATGTACTCCGCCGATGGCGTAGACATCCCCGATGCACTGGCTGGCTTGGCTGCTTCGGCAGCGCTGGCTGTTTCGGACATCCCGTTCAACGGCCCCATCTCCGAAGTACGTGTGGCACGCATCGACGGCGAGTTCGTTATCAATCCCACCTTCGAACAATTGGAGAAAGCCGACATGGACATCATGGTAGGAGCAACCTATGAGAACATCATGATGGTCGAAGGGGAGATGAGCGAAGTTTCCGAACTCGACCTGCTCAACGCCATGAAAGCTGCCCACGAAGCCATTAAGATACAGTGCAAGGCACAGATGGAGCTGGCAGAAGAGGTTGGTTCGACGGTGAAACGCGAATACAACCACGAGGTGAACGACGAAGAGCTGCGCAAAGCCGTGCACGACGCTTGCTACGACAAGGCTTATGCCGTTGCCGCTTCGGGCAATACCAACAAGCACGAGCGCGGCGATGCTTTCGAAGCCATCTGCGAAGCGTTCAAGGCGCAATACACCGAAGAGGAGCTGGCAGAGAAGGCGCCGCTCATCGATCGCTATTATCACGACGTGGAGAAAGAGGCGATGCGCCGTTGCATCCTCGACGAAGGCAAACGCCTCGACGGTCGCAAAACCAACGAGATTCGCCCGATATGGAGCGAAGCAGGTTACCTGCCCGGCCCGCACGGTTCCGCCCTCTTCACCCGCGGAGAGACACAGTCGCTGTCGACGGTCACGCTGGGCACCAAGCTCGACGAGAAGATCATCGACGACGTGCTGGAGCACGGCAAGGAACGCTTCCTGCTGCACTACAACTTCCCCCCGTTTTCGACGGGCGAAGCCAAGGCACAGCGCGGCGTCGGTCGTCGCGAGGTTGGACACGGTCACCTGGCATGGCGCGCCCTGAAGGGGCAGATACCTGCCGACTATCCGTATGTCATCCGCATCGTATCCGATATTCTGGAGTCGAACGGTTCGTCGTCCATGGCTACCGTTTGTGCCGGAACATTGGCGTTGATGGATGCCGGCGTGAAGATAAAGAAACCCGTATCGGGCATCGCCATGGGCTTGATTAAGAACGCCGGCGAAGAGAAATACGCCGTGCTGTCGGATATTCTGGGCGACGAAGATCACCTGGGCGACATGGACTTCAAGGTAACGGGTACCCGCGACGGCATCACTGCCACGCAGATGGATATCAAGGTCGACGGTTTGTCGTTCGACATCTTGGAGAAAGCGTTGCTGCAAGCCAAAGAGGGTCGTATGCACATCCTCGGCAAGATACTGGAGACCATTCAGGAGCCGCGCGAAGACCTGAAGCCGCACGCACCGCGCATCGAAACCATGACCATCCCGAAAGAGTTCATCGGCGCTGTGATTGGCCCGGGTGGAAAGATTATTCAGGGCATGCAGGAAGAGACGGGAGCTACCATCACCATCGAAGAGATAGACAACGTGGGACGCATCGAGATTGCCGGCACCAACAAGCAGAGCATCGAGAAAGCCATCAGCCTGCTCAAGGGCATTGTAGCCGTTCCCGAAGTGGGCGAGGTGTACAAAGGCAAAGTCCGCTCCATCATGCCTTATGGCGCTTTCGTAGAGTTCCTGCCCGGTAAGGACGGACTGCTGCACATCTCGGAGATCGACTGGAAGCGATTGGAAACAGTCGAGGAAGCCGGCATCAAGGAGGGCGACGAGATTGAGGTGAAACTGCTCGACGTTGACCCGAAGACCGGTAAGTTCAAGCTCTCGCGCAAAGCGTTGCTGCCCAAACCGGAGAATATGCCGGAACGCAGC
>JAISGR010000101.1 GCA_031262995.1 Prevotellaceae bacterium
GACTGGGACGCGGACGCACCGACCTGCTCATCCGCAAGCCGCTCACCGACGGGTACGGCGGGCCTATTCAGTACATCGTGCTCGAGCTGAAAATCAAGCGCGACAGCGTGCCCAAGACCATCGCCCTCGGGTTGGAACAGATTACGGAATACATGGACAAAGCCGCTCCCGATGCCGAAGGACACTTCATCCTCTTCAACCGTGACAAGAGCGCCACGTGGAGCAAGAAGATATGGCACCGCAAGGAGACTTATCATGGACGCATCATCACGGTGTGGGGAATGTAATGGTTATATTCCTGTCACCCCGCGAGGTGCGTCATGCACCTTCCCCCGCCGGCAGCCGGTGGCGCAGGGAGCGGTTATTCGAGTTATTTAGTTAATTATTCCGTGCAAAGGTGAGAAGAATCAGATTGACAAAGAGTTGCTTGTGACACACCCTCGTTTGTTAATCTTTCGACTGATGTACGGTGAGTTGCGGGAACGGGAAGCCGATGCCTGCCTTGTTGAATGTGGCGTAGACCTGCTTGTTGAAGTTGTGGCACACATCCCAATAGTCGCTGCTATTGACCCAGGCACGGATCACGACGTCGACGCTGCTGCTGTTGAGCGTGCTTAGGGCAACGTAGGGCGCGGGAGTCTGCAAGATGCGTTTGTCGTCGGCAAGTACGCTGCGCACGGTGCGTTCCACCTTGTCGAAGTCGGAGCCGTATTCCACGCCTACCACCCAGTCGACGCGGCGCAGGTCTTCCTTGCTGTAGTTGGTGATGGTGCCGCCGCTCAGGGCGCCGTTGGGTACGTAGACCACCTTGTTGTCGGGGGTGTTCATGATGGTGTGGAAGATTTGTATCTCGCGTACCGAACCCGATACGCCCTGACACTCAATGTAATCGCCCACCTTGAACGGACGGAGCACGAGGATAATCAGTCCGCCGGCAAAGTTTTGTAGATTGCCCGACAGCGCCATACCCACAGCCACACCCGCCGATGCCAGCAGGGCGGCAAACGAGGTGGTCTCGATGCCCAGCTTGCTGACGATTGCCACAATCAGCAGGATCATCAGTAGGATATTCACCAAGCTTTTGGCGAAGCTCTGTACACCTGCATCGACCTTGCGTCGTTCCAGCAGTTTGGCAACCAGCTTATTGATGAGAGAGATAAGGAACCGGCCGATGATGAATATCACCACTGCCGCCAAGATACGACCGCCCAGAGAGATGGACACGTCGATCAGTTTTTCTAATGTGAAAGAGGAGGAAGAGAACATAAGTAGTAGTGTTAAATTATTTATGATTCATTATAACACGCATTCCCTGCTTTTGTTTGGCGCTGTCGCTATTTATTCGTAAGTCGGACAATCAGTTAGCGTTTGCTTCCGTTGGCGACGCCTGAAAAAGTCGTCTGTACCGGCAGTTTGAGCCGTTGGCACCTGATACTCCACGGATGATTCGGAGTGCTGTCAGGCTGCTGCATCCCCACATGCGAATCAGTTACGGTTGCCGTCCGGCGGCGTCGGCGGGCGCCCGTCGGGTCGGCGTTGTAACGTTGGCTGCTCCTGCCGGTAGACGACTTTTTTCGTGTCGGCGTACACCTGCTTGCCGTGCTGTTGCGGTGGCAAAGGTAGGGTGTACGGGCAGGACGCACCCTGTCGGATTATCCGCAATGTGCGTTCAAAACGTACGGAAAGGGGGTGTATTTATGCCGAGGGGCTGTTCTTTCGGTATTCGGTGGGCGACATGCCGAATGTTTCCCGAAAGCACTTGTTGAAATAGTTGGGATTGCCGAAGCAGAGCCGATAGGCAATGTCGGAGATGTTCAGCTCGGGTGCGTGGCGGAGCAGCCAGGCTGCTTTCTTCAGGCGGAGGCTCCTGATGAAGTTGTTGGGGGTGGTGCCGGTGATGCGCTTGATCTGCCGGAACAGGGCGGTGCGTCCCACGCCCATCGCACGGGCAAAGTCGTCGACGCCGAATGTTTCGCCCTCCATCTTCTCTTCGACCGTATGGATGGCGCGGCGGATGAACTCCCTGTCGGGTTCGGGTGTTGCCGCGCCGACAAAAGCATCGGCTTCGTCCACCTCTTCTTTCTCCTCCCGGGCATCGGTGGCGGCAGCTGCCTGCCGGTGGCGGCGGATGCGATAGAGCCGTACTGCTGCGGCGGCGATTGCCCCCGAGAGCATCAGGTAGAGCAGGTATGCCCACCACGCGGCGTAAGGCGGAGGCGTCAGGGTGATGTGCAGCCGGCGGGTGATGTCGGGATAGTGCTTCAGCCTGATCTCGAGCAGATACTTTCCCGGCGGGAGGTGGGTGTATGTGAGGTCGTTGCCCGGACGGATCTCTGCCCACCGGTCGGAACGTCCGACAAGGCGGTATTCCACCTCGTCGCCGCCCAGGTGGATGTAGTTGTCGGTGGCGAAGCCGATGGCGAAACAGTTCTGTACGTGTGTCAGCCGGATGCGGTCGGTGTAGGCGAGGGTGCGGCTCAGGATGCCGGTGCTGTCGCCTGGCGCTATCTCGCGATCGTGGATGCGGAGGTGGGTCAGTTGCAGGTCGTAAGGCTTGGGCGGGTCGTGCAGCGTGCTTTCGCGAATGACAATCAGTCCGGTGGCTCCTCCCATATAGATGTTTTGGCGGTGCGACACGTAGAGCGACTTCCGGTTGACCAGCGTCAGCGGAAAGCCGGTTTGGGTGTGGAAGTTGGTCACCTGCTCCGTCTCTCTTTCGAGCATGGAGAGACCGTGTCCGGCGCCGATGAGCAGGTTGCCCGAAGGGGTCTCGCCCAGCGCGCGGATGTTATTGCCCGAGGGGGTGGCGGCAGTGGTGTGCCGGCGAAAGGTGCGGCTTGCCTCGTCGAGCTTGAACACGCCCATGCCGTGTGTACCCATCCAGATGTTGCCCGCGCTGTCTTCGTAGAGGGCGTTGACCAACTCTTTCTTTGGGCAGACCTCCTGTTCGAGCTGCATCTTGTAGGTGTCGACGGTGGTGTTGCCGGGTTGGCAGGCATCGATGCGGCAGGCGGCACATCCCTCGTCGGTGGCAAACCAGAGACGCCCGCGCCGGTCGAGCAGCAGGTCGTTGTAGTTGTGATCGAAGAGGTGGTCTTGGCGGAACAGCACCTCGGCGGTCATCTGCCGTTTGTCCAGGCAGAGCACTGCCGAGGCGGCGCCGATGTAGAGCCTGTCGGGGGTGTCGGCAAGGGCAAAGAGGGCTTCGCCGATGCTGTCGCGGCTGAATGCGTTGCCGTTGCTGTCGGTGAGGGTGTATTGCCGGTTGCGGTAGTTGTCGATGTGGAAGCAGTTGATGCGGTTGGTGTAGTCGGCAGCAATCCAGAGGCAGTGGGCAGCCGGGTCGTAAACGATGTCCTTGAGGAAGTCGGAGCTGAAGTGACAATCCGTTTGCGCATTGAAATGGCGGAACGTCTCCTGTTCGGGCTGATACAGGTTCAGTCCGCCTCCTTCGGTGCATATCCAGAGGTGTCCGTCGCGGTCTTCGGTCATGACGCTTACCACGGGAAACGACAGGCTGCCGGGGGCGCCGTAGTAGTGCACGAAGCGATGTTTCTCGGGCGAGAAGTAGTTGGCGCCGCCCCAGCTGGTGCCCACCCAGACCGTTCCCTGCCGGTCGGTATAGAGCGAGGTGACGGAGCGGTTCGACAGCCCGCCGCCGCGGTTGGGGTCGGCGTCGTAGTGAGAGATGCGTCCGGTGGCTGCCTCTATCCTGCTCAGTCCGCTGCGGTACCCCACCCAGATGTTCCCTGCCGGGTCTTGACACAAGGCGCTTACCCCGTCGTTGCGTACGGTGCGGGGATCGTTCGCCCGAGGAGCATAGTGCCCGACGGGTGTGCCCTGCGGCGACAGGTGATAGACGCCGTGTGCCTGCGACCCTGCCCAGAGCGTGGTGTCGCGTGCGGTCATCAGCTTCATGATGCGGATGTCGGGCAGGTGCACCGACAGGCTCCCTTGCCGGTCGATACGGGCGATGCCACCCTCCTTCAGCGTGAGCCACAGGGTGCCCGAAGCGTCTTCGACCATGCTTGTCCCGTTGTCGCCATGCAGGAGGTGGGCGTACATGCGTGTCAGGGTGTGCTGTCCCGCTTCGTCCGTCGGGCGCTCTTTGGGATAGAGGTAGAGCGCCGTGTCGTCGGCAATCCATACGCCGTGCTTGCCGGCAGCCAGTGCAACGGGCGAGTTGACGGGCAGCCGCTCGTAGCGTCCGGTCTCAAGGTCGAAATGGAACGCATCGGCAGGCGTCAGCAGAAAGAGGCTGCCCCGATGGTCGGCAACCATCCGGGTGACGTGCAGGTTGCCGTAACCGATGGTGTCGTTGTGGAAGTGATTGTATACGCGTATCTCATTGCCGTCGAAGCAGTTCAGCCCGTCGGGCGTAGCGAGCCACATGCGCGACTTCTCGTCCTGGCAGATGTCGCTTACCGTAATCTGCGACAAGCCGTTCTCGATACTTAATGTTTTGAAACGATACTCCTGCGATGATAGGGGGGAGGCGCCGGGCAGGAGCAGACAGAGGAGTAACAGGTGACGTAAACGCATCATAGTTTGTGTAACAATTGATGGGATGAGTGAGCTGGTTGTTTCGGTAGCAATTGATGGAATGAATGAATTGGTTGTTTCGGCGCAAAGGTACGGATTATTTTCATATCCGGAGAAAAGTGCAGCGTATCTCCGTATAAACCAAATTATTCATGTAATTTTGCCGCCTGATTTTTTAATATAAACATACTTTAATGGCTTATTTATTCACATCCGAATCGGTGTCCGAGGGACACCCCGACAAGGTAGCCGACCAACTGTCGGATGCCGTGCTTGACAAACTGTTGGCTTACGACCCCAGTTCGAAAGTAGCTTGCGAAACGCTGGTAACCACCGGACAGGTGATTCTGGCGGGAGAAGTGAAAACCAAAGCGTACGTTGACCTTCAGCTGATTGCCCGCGAAGTGATTCAACGCATCGGCTATACCAAAGGCGAGTACATGTTCGAGAGCAACTCGTGCGGCGTATTGTCTGCCATCCACGAGCAGAGTCCCGACATCAATCGCGGCGTAGAGCGCAGCGACCCCATGGAGCAGGGCGCAGGCGACCAGGGCATGATGTTCGGCTATGCCACCAACGAGACGGAGAACTACATGCCGCTGTCGCTCGACCTGGCGCACCGCATCCTGCGCATCCTCTCCGACATCCGCCGCGAAGGCAGGCAGATGACCTATCTGCGTCCCGACGCCAAGAGTCAGGTGACCATCGAGTACGCCGACAACGGCACGCCCATCCGCATCGACACCATCGTGGTCTCTACCCAGCACGACGAGTTTATCGCCCCTGCCGACGGCAGTGAGGCAGCCCAACTCAAGGCAGACGAAGCCATGCTGGCACAGATTCGTCACGATGTTATCGAGATATTGATACCGCGTGTCATCGCCTCCATTCACTCCGAAAAGGTGCTGGCGCTCTTCAATGACCGCATCACCTATCATGTCAATCCCACGGGTAAGTTCGTCATCGGCGGTCCGCACGGCGACACCGGCTTGACCGGGCGCAAGATTATCGTCGATACCTACGGCGGCAAGGGTGCGCACGGCGGCGGTGCCTTCTCGGGCAAAGACCCCAGCAAGGTAGACCGCAGCGCGGCGTATGCAGCCCGGCACATTGCCAAGAACCTGGTGGCTGCCGGCGTGTCCGACGAGATACTGGTGCAGGTGTCGTATGCCATCGGCGTGGCGCGTCCCATCAATATCTACGTCAACACCTACGGACGCAGCCATGTAAACATGAGCGATGGCGACATTGCCTGCAAGATAGACGCCCTCTTCGACCTGCGTCCCCGAGCCATCGAAGACCGGCTCAAGCTGCGCAATCCCATCTACTTGGAGACCGCTGCCTACGGACACATGGGGCGCGAGCCGCAGACCGTCGTCAAGCATTACCACTCGCGTTACGAGGGCGACAGGGAGCTGGAGGTCGAACTGTTCACGTGGGAGAAGCTGGATTATGTCGACAAGGTCAGGGAGGCATTCGGGCTATAGTCCGAACAGCGTGGCGCTGCACACCCGTATCAGCGCCCTCGGGTCGAGCTTGAACTGCAACCCCCGTTGCCCGGCGCTTATATATATAAAGGTGTAGTTCAAGCACGACCGTTCGATGTAGACGGGTAATTGTTTCTTCATTCCGATGGGGGTGCATCCGCCTCGGATATAGCCGGTGAGCGGCAACAGCTCCTTCATCGGGATGAGGTCACACTTCTTGTTCCCGGAGATTCGGGCAGCTACTTTCAAATCTATCTCTTCGCCGCCGGGCACCACGCAGACAAAGTGCCCGTTGCGGTCGCCGTGCAGCACCAGGGTTTTGAACACCTGTGCGATATCGGCTCCCAGCACGGCAGCTACATGAACGGCGCTCAGGTCGTTCTCGTCCACCTCATAAGGAATCAGTTCGTAGGCAACGCTTGCTTTATCGAGCAGCCGTGCCGCATTGGTTTTCGATTCGCGTTTCATCGGATGTCGCTGATTGTTTCGGCGCAAAAGTAGGATTTAATGATGAAATTGCAAAAATAGCGCGCTATCCGACCCAAAGAGAGCAGCTATTTTGTATAAAAACACTCTAAAACTTGCATATCCTGTTGGAAAAGAACTACCTTTGCTCGCCATAAATCCATTTATCTTCGAAGATTATGAAGGGAATAATACTGTTTCTTTATTTACTCGGTAGTTCATATTTGTTTGCTGCCAGTCAGGAAGTGCAGGTTGTGATGGGCGACGAGCAGACATCCGAGTACCTTCCTCTGCTGAAAGGCAAACGCATTGCCGTTTTCTCCAATCACACCGGTATGATTGGAGACAAGCATCTGTTGGATGTGCTGCTCGAGAAAAAGCAGAATGTCGTTGCCATCTTCTCGCCCGAGCACGGCTTCCGTGGCGATGCCGACGCGGGCGAACATGTGTCGAATGCGGTCGACACGAAGACGGGCGTACCCATCCTGTCGCTATACGACGGCTCGTCGAACCGTCCGAGCGAGGAGTCGATGCGCCTGTTCGACGTGCTGATTGTCGACATCCAGGATGTGGGACTGCGCTTCTATACCTATTACATCACGATGTGCCGCCTGATGGATGCCTGTGCCGAGTACAACCGCCAAATGATCATCCTCGACCGTCCCAACCCCAACGGCTTCTTTGTCGACGGACCGATACTCGATATGAAATACAAGTCGAACGTGGGCTGGCTGCCCATCCCCGTGGTGCACGGCATGACGCTGGGCGAGCTGGCAGGCATGGTCAACGGCGAAGGCTGGCTGCCCGAGGGGCGCGTGTGCAACATCACGGTCATCCGCTGCCGCAACTACACGCACCGCACCAAGTACGCCCTGCCCATCGCTCCTTCGCCCAACCTGCCCAACATGAAATCGGTCTATCTTTATCCCTCCATCTGCCTCTTCGAAGGGACGGTGGTCAGCCTGGGACGCGGCACCTCGCTCCCGTTTCAGGTGTACGGACACCCCTCGATGCGCAACTGTAACTACTCGTTCACCCCGCAGAGCGTACCCGGCGCCAAGAATCCGCCCCTGATGGGGAAGATGTGCTTCGGCGTCAACCTGAGCCGCGTGACTGACCGGTTGATTTGGCGGAACGGCATCGACCTGAGTTACCTGATCGACGCTTACCGCAACCTCAACATGGGCGACAAGTTCTTTACCTCCTACTTCGAGCTGCTCATCGGCACCGATTACGTGCGCAAGATGATTGAGGCGGGCAAGAGCGCCGAGGTGATTAAAGCCGCCTGGCAGGACGATGTGGCAAGGTTCAAGAAACAGCGAAAACCTTATCTGTTGTATGATGAATAATACCTGAAAGCCGTGTCGCCTCCACTCGTCCTACTCATCATTGCCGTTTATTTCGCGTTGCTTTTCACGGTATCCTACATTGCCGGTCGTCGCGCCGACAATGCGGGATTTTTTGTCGGCAACCGCCGGTCGCCGTGGTACGTAGTGGCGTTTGCCATGATCGGCTCCAGCATCTCGGGCGTCACCTTCGTGTCGGTGCCGGGCATGGTGGCAGCCAGCGGATTCGGCTATATGCAGATGGTGCTGGGGTTCGTGGCAGGACAGTTGGTGATAGCCTTTGTGCTCACCCCGCTCTTCTACCGGATGCAGTTGGTCTCCATCTACGAATATCTGGAAAAACGCTTCGGGCTGGCATCCTACCGCACGGGCGCCTGGTTTTTCTTCGTGTCGAAGATGCTGGGAGCGGCGGTGCGGCTCTTCGTGGTGTGCATCACGCTGCAACTGCTGGTGTTCGAGCCGTTGGGACTGCCGTTTGCGCTCAATGCCGTGGCGACGGTGGCGCTGGTGTGGCTCTACACGTTCCGCGGCGGGGTGAAGTCGCTCATCTGGACGGATTCGCTCAAGACCTTCTGCTTGGTGGCGTCGGTGGGGCTGTGCATCTACTACATGGCATCGCGCCTGCAATTCTCGTTCGGCGACATGATTGGCTCCATCTTCGGCGACGAGCGCTCGCGCATCTTCTTCTTCGACGACATCAACAACCGGCAATACTTCTTCAAGCAGTTCCTGGCAGGCGTCTTCACGATGATTGCCACCAACGGGCTTGACCAGGACATGATGCAGCGCAACCTGAGCTGCCGCAACTCGCGCGATTCGCAGAAGAACCTGCTCACGAGCGTCTTTTTCCAGGTCGTTATCAACCTGCTCTTCCTCATGCTGGGCGTGCTGCTCTATCAGTTTGCCGCGCGGCAGGGCATCACGGTGGCAAAGAGCGACGAGCTGTTCCCGCAGATCGCCGTGCAGAGCGGATACTTCCCGCCGGTGGTGGCAGTGCTCTTCATCGTGGGGCTGATTTCGGCAGCCTACGCCGCCGCCGGCTCGGCGCTGACGGCGCTCACCACCTCGTTCACCGTCGACATCCTGGGCACCCGCGGCAAGAGCGAAGCCCAAGTGGTGAAGCTGCGCAAGCGGGTACACGTGGGCATGGCAATCGGCATGGGCATCACCATCTACGTGTTCAACGAGCTGAACAACACCAGCGTCATCGACGCCGTCTACCGCCTGGCGAGCTACACCTACGGACCGATACTGGGCTTGTTTGCCTTCGGCATCGGCATGAAACAGCCGGTGCGCGACCGCTTCATCCCGCTGGTTGCCATCCTCTCGCCCATCCTCTGCCTGGTGCTCGACACCCACTCCGAGGCGTGGTTCGGCGGCTACCGCTTCAGCTACGAGCTGCTGATTATGAATGCGGCGTTCACCTTCGGCGGGTTGTGCCTGCTGATTAAGCGCAACAGGCAGCCATGATAAGAGAATTATTTACATACCAGTCCCCTCGAAACGGCGTGCGCACGGCGTTGAATTTCCGTCTGCACGGAAATTTATCAGCGTGCAGACGGAAATTTATCAGCGTGCAGGCGGAAATTTATCAGCGTGCGCATGAAAATTTCAGCCGGTCGCTACCCCCTTCAGAAGATGCCCTGGCGGCACTTTGTCGCCGTGCGCGCGGATGCGAACGGACAAACTGACGCCCCTGCTTAATGCATACCATGATATGAAAAAGATTTATATACTACTACTGCTCACCGCCCTGCTGCCCGCTGCCGCCGGCGCGCAGACATTGCCCGACACGACGCGGCAGGCCATCGGCAACTACCTCATGGAACTGTCGCTGCGGACGGTTCGCACCAGTAACATCCGCGTCGATTCGGTATCGGTGAAGGAGCAGACGTTGACGCTCTTCTCGCTCAACTTCGACGACTACCCCTTCCGCGAAGAGAACCTCGCCGCCATCTATGCGGGCGTGCGCGCCCTGCTGCCGCCCCCCTTCGCCGGTTACAAGCTGCAACTGCTGGCTGGTCCCGACCGCATGCCCGTGGAGCAGTTCATCCCCCAGGCGCTGCGCAGCCGGCGCGACAGGAAGGAGAAATACTTCGCGCCCAACACGGGCAAAACGCCGCCCCTCGTGACCCGCGTGTCGCGCCCCTACACCCCCACAAACGGCTTGCAGAACCGCCACATCGCCCTGTGGCAGAGCCACGGCTACTACTACGAGCAGAAGCTCAGCCGCTGGGAGTGGCAGCGCGCCCGCCTGATGCAGACCGTCGAAGACCTCTACACGCAGAGCTACGTGCTTCCCTTCCTTGTGCCCATGCTCGAGAACGCCGGCGCCAACGTGCTGCTGCCCCGCGAACGCGACACCCGCCGCGAGGAGGTGATTGTGGACAACGATACCCTCTTCGCCCGCAACTCCGTCTACTCCGAAAGCGAAGGCGAGCACACCTGGGCACAGGGCGACAGCGCCGGATTTGCGCAACGCCGCGCCCGCTACATCAAGTTCGAGAACCCCTTCCGCGAAGGCACTTATCGCACCATCCGCACCACCAGAAAGGGCAAGGAGAGCACTGCCGCATGGGTGCCCGACATCCCCGTGGCAGGCGATTATGCCGTCTACGTCTCCTATCACTCCCTGCCGCAGAGCACCACCGACGCCCTCTATACCGTGCGTCACAGCGGCGGAGAGACACAGTTCCGCGTCAACCAGCAGATGGGCGGCGGCACCTGGATCTACCTCGGCACCTTCCGCTTCGGCGCGGGCAAGACCTCCAACGGCGTCGTCCTGAGCAACCGCTCCGCCCGGGCGGGACGCATCCTCACAGCCGATGCGGTGAAGTTTGGCGGCGGCATGGGCAACATTGCCCGTCGCGTCTCCGACGATGCCGTCGTGACGGAGAACGTGCGCAGCACCGAACCCCGCGAACAGGCAATGGTCATCGCGCTGCCCGAGCTGAATTATCCCTACGAGGTGAGCGGGTACCCGCGCTACTGCGAAGGCGCCCGTTACTGGCTGCAATGGGCGGGATTCCCCGACAGCATCTACTCCGAGAGCCGCGGGCGTAACGACTACACCGACGACTACCGCGCCCGCGGGCTGTGGGTGAACTACCTGGCGGGCAACTCCGCCTCCTATCCCGACGGCGAGGGACTGCGCATCCCGCTCGACATGTCGATGGCGTTCCACACCGATGCCGGCGTGACGCGCACGGACAGCGTCGTGGGCACGCTGGGCATCTACTTCACCGACGTCTACGACGGGAAGTTTGCCGGCGGCGCCTCGCGCTACCGCTCGCACGACCTGGTCGACCTCGTACAGAGCAGCATCGTGCACGACATCCGCGCCCTTTACGAACCCCGCTGGACACGGCGCGGCAAATGGAACTCCTCGTACAACGAAGCACGCACGCCCCGTGTGCCCACCATGCTGCTCGAGCTGCTCTCGCACCAGAACTTCGCCGACATGCGCTACGGACTCGACCCTTCGTTCCGCTTCACCGTGAGCCGCGCCGTCTATAAAGGCATCCTGCGCTACCTCAGCTCGCAGTACAATGTGCCCTACGTGGTGCAGCCGCTCAGCGTCGACCACCTCGCCCTGCGCCTGACCGGCGAGCGCGAAATGGAGCTGACGTGGCAACCCCGCACCGACAGCCTCGAGCCGACTGCCGGCGCCGAGCGTTACATCGTCTACACCCGTGTGGGCGAGGGCGATTTCGACAACGGCACGCCGGTCGACAAACCCCTGTTCCGCACCACCATTCCCGCCGGCGTGATCTGCAGTTACCGCGTAACGGCAGTCAACAGCGGCGGCGAGAGCTTCCCCTCCGAGACGCTCTCGGTGGGACGCGCCCTCAACGCCAAAGGCACCATCCTCGTGGTCAACGGCTTCGACCGCGTGAGCGCGCCTGCCGACTTCGTGATGCCCGCACCCTTGGACACCCTCTTCGCCGGCTTCCTCGATAACATCGACCGCGGCGTGCCCTATATCAAGGACATCAGCTACGTGGGCAGCCAGAAAGAGTACCGGCGCGACATCCCCTGGATGGACGACGACGCCGGCGGCTACGGCGACAGCTACGGCAACTACGAAGACCGCGTGATAGCCGGCAATACCTTCGACTATCCGGCAGTGCACGGCGCGTCCATCATGAAGAGCGGCTACTCCTTCGTGTCGTGTAGCGACGAAGCCGTCGAAGCAGGCACCATACAGCTTGCCGGCTACCCCATCGTCGACCTCATACTGGGCAAGGAGGCGCAAGCCAAGACCGGACGGGGCGGCGTCGTTCCGCTGAAGTACAAAACCTTCAGCGACGCCATGCAGCAAGCCATCCGCGCCTACTGCGCACAGGGCGGCAAGCTCTTCACCTCGGGCGCCTACGTAGCCACCGACATGTGGAACCACCCCATCGTCGGCTCGCTCGAGAGCGACCGCCAATTCCTCACCGACGTGCTCAAAATCAAGTGGCGCACCAACCAAGCATCCGTATCCGGACAGGTGAAATGCGTGGTGTCGCCCGCCTATTCCAACCACTGCGAGTTCAGCTACTACAACGAGCCGAACGAGCAGTGCTACGCCGTCGAGTCGCCCGACGGCATCGAGCCTGCCGACAATACGCCCGCCGCACATACCGTGATGCGCTACGCCGAGAACAACCTCAGCGCCGGCGTATCCTACAAGGGCGACTACCGCACCTACGTGCTGGGCTTCCCCTTCGAGACGGTGCGCACCGCCGCCGAACGGGATGAGCTGATGGCTATCGTGCTCACCTTCTTCGAGAAAGAATAAATGCACCTAACAACATAAGAATCCGAATGACGTAATGATATGAACGACGTAACGATATACACCCTTACCCCCCTCTGCACCGATGCCGCCATCCGACGGATAGCCGCCGCGTGCACCACCACCTATACGCTGCTCTACACCAAGCCCGAACGCAACATCGAATGGGGACTGTTCGGCATGGAGCGCATGGTGCAGGTGATGGAGAGTGTGCATGCCGAAATGGTTTATGCCGACCGCTACCGACGCGCCGACGACGAGGCGCTGCAACCCACCCCTGCCATTGACTACCAGCTCGGCTCGCTGCGCGATGATTTCGACTTCGGACCGGTGATCCTCCTGCGCACCGACGCCCTGCGCGCGGTTGCCTCGACGATGAAGAAAGGCTACCGCTATGCCGGCTTGTACGACCTGCGCCTGCGCCTGTCGCAACGGCGGCTGCCCGTGCACATCAACGAGTACCTCTACACCGAGACCGACTTCGACACCCGCACGAGCGGCGAACAGCTCTTTGACTACGTCGACTCCCGCAACCGCGAGGTGCAGAAGGAGATGGAGCACGCCTGCACCACACACCTCAAGAAGATAGGCGCGTGGATGCCTGTGGTGAAGACCCGCCTGCGGCTGGATGCGCCGGCATTCGAATACGCCGTATCGGTCATCATCCCCGTACGCAACCGCGTGGGCACCATCGCCGATGCCATCCGCTCGGCACAGATGCAGCAGCTGTCGGTTCGCAGCAACATCATCGTGGTCGATAACCACTCCACCGACGGCACCACCGAACTCATCCGGCGGAAGTTCGGCGCCGACAGCACCCTCTTCCACCTCATCCCCGACCGCAAAGACCTAGGGATAGGCGGCTGCTGGAACCTCGCCATCCACCACGAGAAGTGCGGCAGGTATGCCGTGCAGCTCGACAGCGACGATGTGTACAGCACGCCGCACGCCCTGCAAAGCATCGTCGACGTCTTCGAAAAGCGATACTGCGCCATGGTGATAGGCACCTACCGCACGACCGACTTCCAGATGCGCGAGATTCCGCCCGGCATCATCGACCATGCCGAGTGGACGCCGAAGAACGGACACAACAACGCCCTGCGCATCAACGGGCTGGGCGCGCCCCGTGCCTTCTTCACCCCCGTGCTGCGACAGTTCAACCTGCCCAACGTGAGCTACGGCGAGGACTACGCCATCGGGCTGCGCCTCTCGCGCCAGTACCGCATCGGACGGCTCTACGAACCCATCTACAACTGCCGGCGCTGGGAAGGCAACTCCGACGCCGCGCTCAGCATCGAGAAACAGAACGCCCACAACCTCTACAAAGACCGCTTGCGGACGTGGGAGGTGCAGGCGAGAATCCATATCAACAAGTAACACCCGAAGGCGATGGCATTCGAACCGATAGAGATAGATACGTTCTTCGACGAACAGCTGGATGAGTGGCAGACGGCACGCGACAACTATGCCGCGCTTGCCCGCATGCGCACCCGCTCGCTGTTGGTGGACGACGTATTATATAAGGTGCAGTTCAACCCCGCCCGCATCGGTTCCACCGCAGCGCAAACAGATGCCCGGAGCATCGGCGCGCGCCCCTGCTTCCTCTGTCGTGCCCACCGTCCGCCGGAGCAGCGAAGCCTGAGCGGCGTGCTGGGCAAGTACGAGATATTGGTCAATCCCTATCCCATCTTTCCGCGCCACCTCACCATCCCGCTGATGAAGCACCGCCCGCAGAGCCTCGTCGAAGAGGGCGCCGGCATCCGCTTCGGCGACCTGTTGACGCTGGCGAAGTTGCTGCCCGCCTTCACCCTCTTCTACAACGGCGCCCGAAGCGGCGCCTCCGCCCCCGACCACCTGCACTTCCAGGCAGGCAGCCGCGGTGTGCTGCCGATAGAGGAGGCGCGCTACCGCAGCCGGTTCGAACAACACGCCCGTTTCATCGACACGGACAGCAAGGAGGAGGCAATCGCCCGCTTCTCGGAACTGTTCCGCAGCCTCCGCGTATCGCAAGAGGGTGCCGAACCGATGCTGAACATCCTCTGCTGGTACCACGACGGGCAATGGACGGTCAGCCTCTTTCCCCGCAAGAAATTCCGTCCCGCCTGCTACCACGCCACAGGCAGCGCGCAGTTGCTGTGCAGTCCGGCAGCCGTCGAGATGGGCGGTCTCATCATCCTGCCGCGTGCGGAAGACTTCGAAAAGATAACGGCAACAGATATTCACCACATAATTCGAGAAGTATGCAAACCATGACACACACCAAGGAACCCCTGATTCAGGTAGGTATCCTCTTCGAACCGAGAATAGAGTTTGTGCTCTACACCCCCTTCCATACCGACGGCGAGGAAGACGACGTGCGCGGACAGCAGGCTGTCCGCTGCGAACGCGGCAAGGTATGCTGGCGCGACCGCCTGTATGACGAACTGCTCTTCATCCCCGTCGACGAAGCCGTTGCCAGCTTCGAACTGCTCGACGTCACCATCGGCATCAACTTCCACTGGCAGCGCAAGGAAGACCAGCGCTTCCGCGGCGCGCTGAAATTTATCGTCGAGGACGACAAGCTCACCGCCGTCAACCTTGTTCGTACCGAAGAATATCTCGCCAGCGTCATCTCCAGCGAAATGAGCGCCAATGCCTCGCCGGAGCTGCTCAAGGCACATGCCATCATCTCGAGGAGCTGGCTGATGCGCAACCTCTCCGCCCACACCCGCTACAATGTCTGCGCCGACGACCATTGCCAGCGCTATCAGGGCATCACCCGCGCCACCACCGACCGCGTGCGCCAAGCCGTTGACGAGACCCGCGGCAAGGTGCTGACCTGCGACGGGGAGATCTGTGACGCCCGCTACTCCAAGTGCTGCGGCGGCGTGATGGAGGAGTTCCAATATGCGTGGGAAGATGTGCCTCATGCCTACCTGAAAGGCAAACGCGACAGCTTGCTGCTCTCCTCGCTGCCCGACCTCATGCAGGAGGCGGAAGCCGAACGCTGGATACGCTCCGCCCCCGAAGCGTTCTGCCACACTGCCGACAGGCAGGTGCTCGAACAGGTGCTCAACAGCTACGATCAGGAGACCGTGCACTTCTTCCGCTGGCAGGTGGCATACACGCAAGCGGAGCTTGCCGACCTGATTCGCCAACGCTCGGGCACGGACTACGGCGGCATTGTCGACCTCATCCCCGTTGCACGCGGCACCTCCGGACGCATCTGGCAGCTCCGCATCGTGGGCACGAAGTGCACGCAGGTCATCGGCAAGGAGCTGACGATACGCCGCACCCTCTCCGCCTCGCACCTGTACAGCTCCGCCTTCATCGTCGACAAGGAAGGCACCACGCCCGACGGCTTGCCCGCCCGCTTCCTGCTGACCGGTGCCGGCTGGGGACACGGCGTGGGACTGTGCCAGATAGGCGCCGCCGTGATGAGCGAACGGGGCTACGACTACGAACAGATACTGCTGCACTACTATACCGGTGCACAAATAGAATCGCTCTATGAATAACGCCGCCCGACGCTCACCCTGGGCGTGGATTCCCACGCTGTATCTGGCAGAAGGATTGCCTTATGTGGCAGTGGTGACCGTCTCGCTCATCCTGTACACCAAGCTGGGACTCTCCAATGCCGAGATCGCGTTCTACACCTCGTGGATCTATCTGCCGTGGGTCATCAAGCCCTTCTGGAGTCCGTTCGTCGACCTGCTCAAGACGAAGCGGTGGTGGACGGTGACCATGCAGCTGCTCATCGGCGCCGGACTGGCAGGCGTGGCGCTCTCGCTCAACGCCCCCGATTTCGTGCGCTGGTCGCTTGCCTGCTTCTGGTTGGTGGCGTTCAGCTCTGCCACCCACGACATTGCCGCCGACGGCTTCTACATGCTGGCGCTCACCCCGCGCGAACAGGCGTTCTACGTAGGCATCCGCAGCACCTTCTACCGCGCTGCCACCATCTTCGGACAAGGGGTGCTGGTGATGCTGGCAGGCTGGCTGGAGCAACGCACCTCGGTGAAGCTGGCGTGGAGCATTGTCTTCTACATCTTCGGCGGACTGATGGTGGCGTTCTACCTCTATCACTCGTTCCTCCTGCCCCGTCCCGCCGCCGACAAGTCGGCAGCGGCGCATGTCACGGCAGCCAACATCGCGAACGAGTTCCTCAAAACCTTCGCCTCCTTCTTCCGCAAGCAACACATCGGCACCGCGCTGCTCTTTATGCTGCTCTACCGCCTGCCCGAAGCGCAACTGCTCAAACTCATCCCGCCCTTCCTGCTCAACCCCGCCTCGCAGGGCGGATTAGGGCTAAGCACTGCCGAGGTGGGATTGGTCTACGGCACCATCGGCGTGGGAGGCTTGCTGCTGGGAGGCATCATCGGCGGTATCTGTGCCGCCCGCGGCGGACTGCGTCGCTGGCTCTGGCCGATGGCATGGAGCCTGTCGTTGACCTGCGCCGTGTTTGTCTACCTCAGCTACTTCCCCACGCAGAACCTCTGGATCATCAACGGTTGTGTCTTTGTGGAGCAGTTCGGCTACGGCTTCGGCTTCACCGCCTATATGCTTTACCTCATTCACTTCTCCGAAGGTGAATACAAGACGGCGCACTACGCCCTCTGCACCGGCTTCATGGCTGCCGGCATGATGCTGCCCGGATTGGCGGCAGGCTGGTTGCAGGAGCAGATGGGCTACCAACTCTTCTTCCTCTGGGTGATGTTGTGCTGCATCGCGACCATCGGTGTGACTGCCCTCGTTACCCGCCAACTACGAACCTTTAAAATCAACAAGAATGAATAAGCCAACTGCAAGTAAACGCATCCTTGCCCTCGACATCCTGCGAGGCATCACCATTGCGGGCATGATTATGGTAAATAATCCCGGAAGCTGGTCGTACATCTATGCCCCACTGAAACATGCGGACTGGAACGGGTTGACGCCGACCGACCTCATCTTCCCCTTCTTTATGTTCATCATGGGTATCTCTACCTATATCTCGCTGCGCAAGTACCGCTTTGAGTTCAGCTACACCACGCTCAGGAAGATTGTGAAGCGGACGTTCGTGATATTCTTCATCGGATTGCTATTAGGCTGGTTTACCAAGTTCTGCTACTACTGGGTGTCGCCCACGCCCGACGTGGGCTTCGTGGGGCAGCTGTGGGAATCGGTCTGGACGGTCGACCGCATCCGCATCCTCGGCGTGTTGCAACGGCTCGCCCTCTGCTACGGGGTGACAGCCGTCATCGCCATCACCATGAAGCACAAACACATCCCCTACCTGATAGCGGCGCTGCTGGTGGGCTATGCCGTGATTCTCTTCACCGGCAACGGCTTTGCCTATAACTCGACCAACATCCTCTCCGTGGTCGACCGCGCCGTGCTCACCCCCATGCACATGTATCGCGACAACGGCATCGACCCCGAAGGCGTACTCAGCACCATCCCCTCCATTGCACACGTGCTGCTGGGCTTCTGCGTGGGCGGCATGCTGTTCAACACCCACAACTCGCGCGACAAACAACTGAAGGATCTCTTCATACTGGGCACCATCCTCACCTTCACCGGCTTCCTGCTGGCTTATGGTTGCCCCCTCATCAAGAAAGCATGGACGCCGACGTTCGTGCTCGTCACCTGCGGACTGGCATCCAGCCTGCTGGCGCTGCTCATCTGGTTGATCGACGAGAAAGGCTATCGCCGCTGGTCGGGCTTCTTCCATGTGTTCGGCATCAATCCGCTCTTTCTCTACGTGACAGCCAGTGTATTGGCCATCTTGCTGGGCAGCATTCAGGTATCCTATGGCGAAGAGAAAACCAACTTGACACACTACATCTACATCAGCTGGCTGCAACCGCTGTTCGGCGACCTGTTCGGTTCGCTCATCTACTCGCTGGCATTCATTGTCGTGGTATGGCTGATCGGTTATCCCCTGTTCAGAAAGAAAATATACATCAAGATATGAAAATACTGATTGCCGACAGCGGCTCCACCAAGACCGATTGGTGTGTGCTGCACAACGGTGTTCGGGTACAAGAGATCCGTACCCGCGGCATCAATCCCTACATGCAAACAGCCGATGAGATAGGTAACGAGATTGCAGCCGATCTGCTGCCGGCGCTGGGGATGACCTCCTTTGACGCCGTCTACTTCTATGGCGCGGGCTGTGCCTATCCCGACAAGATAACCGGGATGCACCACCTGCTGTCGGCGCGCCTGCCGGTCTCTCCCGCGTGCATCGAAATCGGTTCCGACATGCTGGCAGCCGCCCGTTCCCTGTGCGGACGCGGAGCGGGCATCGCCTGCATACTGGGCACCGGCTCCAACTCCTGCTTCTACGACGGCGCCCACATCACCGACAACATCTCGCCGCTGGGATATATCCTCGGCGACGAAGGCAGCGGCGCCTATCTGGGCAAACGACTCGTCGGCGACCTGCTCAAGAACCAAGCCACCCCCGGACTGCGCGAGCTGTTCCTCACCCGTTACGACCTGCAACCGGGCGACATCATCGAACGTGTCTACCGACAGCCGCTTGCCAACCGCTTCCTGGCGGGCTTCACCCCCTTCCTGGCGGAGCACATCGAAGACCCCTATGTCCACGGCATGATACTGAGCAGCTTCAAACAGTTCCTGCTGCGCAACCCCATGCAGTACGACTACCGGCAACACCGCATCCACTTTGTCGGCTCCATCGCCTACCATTTCCAACAGGTGTTACAGGCTGCCGCCCACATCGTCGGCGCACAGTTGGGACAGATTGTGCAGAGTCCGATAGAGGGGCTGGTGCAGTATCACACCACTTAGGGCACCTGTACTCCCATCCATTTACTCCCGAATCCGGAGTACTTCTACTCCCGAACCCGGAGTACTCCTACTCCCGAACCCGGAGTACCCCTACTCCCGAACCCGGAGTACCTCTACTCCCGAACCCGGAGTACCTCTACTCACAAACCGTGGGTACCTCTACCCACAAACCGTGAGTACCTCTACCCACGAACCGTGAGTACCTCTACCCACGAACCGTAAGTACCTCTACCCATAAACCGTGGGTAACCGTCAATGGGAAGAGTTCTTTTATCGGCATGGCGATGACATTCCGAACGGTTTGCGGTGCGGTCGTAACGCCCTTGGCACGCAATCTTATTCCGAACGTTGGACAAACGAGAGGGGCATAATCGGGCGGAATGTCACTCTATATGTCTGCTAAAATCACCCCTGATGTGTTATATTTTTGTTAAAATAGAAAGATTTCTTCTCTATTATTTGGTGGATATTATGGAAGCGCATACATTTGCAGTCGAATTGTCTTGGAAGTTAACCAGACCGACAAGCATGGGGCATTTTTTAAAAGCGATAAAGTTATGAATCAAACAACTTGTAACGTAACGAAATCATTCTCACTCTATCCGCTGGGGGATAAACGTGATAATGACGCACTACCGGACGTGTTGCGACACCGAAGGCGGGCAAATGCCGGGAAACCGGAACTCTCGAAATTTTAATCGAATCACTTCGTGGACGCAACGCCGGGTTGCGCGCATGGATGCCGTGTCATCTGTCCGCCCCTGCGTTGGAGGTACAACACCTGTCGCACCGTGCGACGATGTGTCCGACTTGTCATCGAACAATAGGTTCAGTGCGCGCTGAAGCGCCTGATATGTAAGTATTGTTTATTACAAGACAGGATTCGGTATGTGTAGATTTTAGTGTGACTTATTCGGATAAGTCTGCACCTGACAAACACATGCCTGAACGAACTGCAATAATCGAAATTATTAACAATGAAAAAAGGAATTAAATACCTAATGATGTGCGCGTTGCTGCTGCTGATGACACAACAGGTCACGGCACAGCTGTACGACACGACGCGCGATGACTTTCGGCGAACGTCGGGAATGCCCCGGTGGGCTGTCAAGACCAACTTGCTCTACGATGCAACGACGACGTTCAACCTGGGCACAGAGCTACGGTTGGCAAGAAAAGCCACGTTCGACTTGTCGTTCAACTACAATCCGTGGACTTTCGGCGACAACAAGAAGTTTAAACACCTGCTCATCCAGCCCGAATTTCGCTACTGGCTCTGCGAAGCTTTCTACGGGCACTTCTTCGGCGCCCATTTCCTCTACTCACATTATAATATCGGGGGTGTTCACCTGCCGTTCGGCTTCTTCCCGGCACTGCAACGACACCGCTATCAGGGCAATCTCTACGGGGTCGGTATCGACTGGGGCTACCACTGGATATGGTCGCCGCGGTGGAGCATGGAGTTCTCACTGGGCGCAGGTTACGTTCATACCGATTATAAGGTATATGATTGCAAGCACTGCGGCGGCGAACTGGGACACGAGAAGAAGGGCTATTTCACTCCCACCAAAATAGCTGTTAGCTTGATATATATGATTAAATAGCAACACAGATATGAAAAAATATATATGCTTTCTGACGGCACTGCTGGCGGTTGGTACCTCCGGCGTGCGTGCACAAAACAACTATGACGGTAAAATAAAGGTAGTGACCCGTGAAGCCGTTCACCGCGGCGACTCCGTCTACCTCTCGATAGACCTCTCCTTGCAGGGCGTGTCGGTGGCGAGCGACCGTTCGCTCACACTCACCCCGATGCTGATGGCGGGCGACCGCAACTGCGAACTGCCTTCCATCTTAATCAACGGGGCAACGCGCCAGCGGCTCTACAACCGCGAGCATGCCCTGAACAGGAGGTTACCCAAACCTTATCTGGTGCTCACCAGCAAGCGAAGTCGCGACGACCGTGCCTTCGGTAACTACGACCGCACCCTCTCCTACAAGGCTGCCGTTGCCTACGCCGACTGGATGCAACATGCCCGTGTGGTGATGCTCGAAGATCTCTGCGGATGCGCCGGACACGCACAGCAGGTCTCCATCGAACCGCTGGTGAACCGGCTCTCGCACGAGACGGTGGTTCGCGATACGGTAATGCCGAAGAACGACTACGCCATGCACCTGACTGCGGCATTTGTCCGTCCGCAGGTAGAGGCAAGGAAAGAGCGCGGCGAGAGTCACGAAATCAACCTGCACTTCCCCGTGGGGAAAACCACGCTGCTGCCCGATTTCAGCAACAACGGCGAAGAGCTGGCACGCATCGAGACACAGGTGCGCAACATACAGCATGCATCGGGCATCCAACTCACCAACATGAGCGTACGCGGCACCGCCTCCATCGAGGGCAGCGAGGCTTCCAATGCCCGCCTCTCGGCAGGACGTGCGCAAGCGCTGCTCGGTTACCTCTCGGCACGTACCCGTCTGCCCTATGGCATCTGTCGCGTGCTGCCCGGCGGCGAAGATTGGGAGATGATGCGCAAAGAGGTGGCAGAGAATCCCCTGTTTGCAGTCCGCCGCTACGAGCTGGAGCAGATTATCGACCAGCCCGGCACTGCCGACCGGAAGGAACAGCTGATTCGCCAATTGGATAACGGCACCGTCTACCGCATGTTAAACGATTATCTCTTCCCGCGTATGCGTCGCGTCATCTGCCGATTGGATTATGTCGTGAAGCCCTACACCGTAGACGAAGCCCGCCAAGTGTACGTCACGCAGCCGCAGCACCTCAGCCTGGACGAACTCTATCAGCTTGCCAACAGCTACGAAATCACCGACCCGCACTTTGGCGAGGTGTTCGAAACGGCTGCCCGTCTCTTCCCCGACAGCCGGATTGCCAACCTCAACGCTGCCGCCTCTTACCTGCAACAGGGTAACACGGAGCGTGCCAAACAATACTTGGATAAGCTGACGGACACAGACCTGCCGGAGTATGCCAACAACATGGGTGTGTACTATCTGCTGAAAGGCGACTACACACAAGCTGCCCAATGGCTCGACCGTGCCGCCGCCCGCGGTTGCGCACAAGCCGCGCAGAACAAACAGGAACTGCTGCACAAACAGCAATCCCTGAAGCAATGAGAGATGAAGGAACCAAGGAACAATGATGTTTAAGTTATATAAGCGTTTAATCAACCATTTTAATTAATCAATTAATTTTTTGTAATTATGAAAAGTTTAAAAACAATGTTTATGCTCGCTGCCGCATTGATGGCAGGTACATTGACCAGTTGCTCAAATGACGACGAGAATCCGATGGGCGACGGAACAACAAAGAATGTAGTGCTCAAGTTGGTGCAACCGGCAACCGAAGCGACAAGAACGGTCGGTCCCGCCATTGTGGACAACACCAAGCTGACGCTTTCGTCCGGTCTGTTGGTCTTCATGAACGACAACACCGTGACCAACAGCTTCCAAATCCTCAAATCGGCTGCCGTCGGTTCGGGCGACCTTACGTTTGATGATCTGGACGGCAGCAAGGACATCAAGGTAAACTCAACAGCCAACAAGGTTGCGCTGGTTGTGAACACGACGGCATCGGTTGCAGTCGGTCAGAGCTGGTCGGGATTCTTGGCAGGCAAGCTGCTTGATGCGCAAAGTCAGACCACAGAAGGTAATGTCAACATCTATGGCAGCGCCAGCCTGACTCCTAAAGATGACGGTTCCGGTAAGACGGCTGTGGGTACCGACGGTGACCCCATCTATCAGGCAACGATTATCCTTGCTCCTACGGAAGCCCGTTTTGAGGTAACCGACATGAGACTCTACGGTTTCATCGAATCGCTGCATGTAACCGGCGTTTACATGGATGGTTTCTACACGAAATCGCAAGTAGACGGCGTGTTCACGAATGCAAGTGGCGGTGCGCTGACAACAACTCCGTTGAAGACTTTGTCGAAAGACCACACGTTGATCGACAACAATACCGATTATCCTGCCGGCTGGACTCCCGCACTGTATGATGTCAACGCAGCCGGATGGTCTATCTCTTCCCGCGTTCAGGCTGACGGCAGTTACGATGGTCTTCCCGCCGCTCCGACTTATGGCGCTACCGGCAAGACCGGTGTTTGGGGATACTATGTGTTTGCTACCCCTGCTTACTCGCACCCTGCCTCTCCCGACTTCACGGGAACAGCTACCGGCAGTGCCGTACCTGTTATCCTGATTCGTGTAGACCACGTTAAATGCGCAGTAGGTACCGCTACCGACGGTTCGCAGACCAATGCCGAGACCGCTGCCGAATATTGGGGAACAGCCGGTGAGAAAGAGTACTGGATCACCATCAGCGGTTTCAAATACAACAGCAAAGCCGTTGAGCACATTGAAGGCGGTTACGTTTATGCAACCAACGCAGGTGCCCTCAAGATTTCGGAGAAAGAGCTGGGCAAAGAGCCTAACATCGGTTCTATCAACGCCGAGATTACTATCAGCCCGTTGACATGGAAGCGTGTGGGCGTAGATCCTATCGTTCGCTAATCCCTAACTATTAGCAATATATCACAAGACATGAGACGTGGGGAGCACCCCCGGACGCTCCCTGCCTCTCTGTCTCTTTATCGATTATTCTCACTAAAAAATAACTTGCACAGATGAATTTGCTTAAAACGATATGCGCATTGGCTCTGCTGACAGCGGTGTTTACCGGCTGCGACCAGATTGATGAAGATATGGAGGCTTGCAGGGGCGAGGCGGTGATTCGTTTCGACTACCCGTACAATGGACAGTTGACCTATTTCCTCGATCGCATCCGAAGCGTGAAAGTCGGTATCTTTAGAGTGGAGGATGACGTGCTCGTTGAAGACCGGTTCATTCCACACGATTCATTGGTGGCATTCCAAGGCATGAGGGTGAACTTGCCCACAGGCAAGTACAAAGCGGTGCTCTGGGGAGATGCCAATGACCATACGGCGATAGACTGGTACAGACAATTGACCTACAATCCGGAACTGTTCGATATAAAAGATGCCGCAGACGAAGATTTGCACACCGATGACGACCTGGACTACTCCTCAATAGTCTTCGAAGTGAAGAACCGTCGCGATGCCAATGAAGTAGATACGGCTCACTTCGAGCCGGCACACATCACGTTCGAGATAGATGTGGTGATGCCTGAAGGACTCCCGCTTGATTTTGTGCCTGCACTCTCCATCGACAAGCTGAATACCGAAGTGTATGACTTCGACATGAAAGAGAGCAGCACCAACCACAACAACTATACCTTCTATCCCATACGCACCATGGAGCCGAGGGAAGATGCTTCGACAGCACCCGAAAAGGGCGGCTACGTGTTGACGGAAACCGATAAAGGAGCGGTTTACGTACTGGAAACCACCACGCGGACACACCGCCTTGACAATGACAATCCTGTCGTGATCAACCTGTTCAGAAACAGTGCAAGGGCAGGAGAACCCATCAAGCAACTCAAGCTGAGCGATTATATCTCGGAAAACCAGGCGTTCATTGTTCCGAAAAAGGAGTGCACCTTCCACATCACTTTCATGATAGGGACAAACGCTACAATCAATATATATCCCCTGCCTTGGCAAAAGATAGGTGTAGACCCCATATTCCCGAATACGAGGCATACATCCCAACATTCATAAGTAAGAAAATAACCGCGATGAAAAAGTTTAATCACATCCTTTCGACTCTTTTACTGACAACAGGAGCCTGGTGGTCGCTGTCGGGCTGCGAAGCCGGTCAGACAGAGGTAGCGGACAAAAGTCAAGTACCTGTGGTATTGAACATCACCATGGCTGCCCCTGCCACCCAGTCGCGCACCGCAGGTACCGGCGCTTCCGATGCTCCGATGGTAGACCACATACAGGCTTTCTTTTTTGTCGACGGCATGCTTGCCGTCAGCGGTGAAAGAACACTGATCAACAATGGCGCCACTTACGAACGGGTGCCGACCAATGTAAATAAGATATATGTGATAGGCTATCCTGCCGCCACGTTTACCTCGCCCGTCATCCCGGGCGGCATCGCACGCGAAGCCGACCTGCTGAAAGAGATGTTCGACATGACGGCACAGACCACCACCGACACCAAGAACGTCAACTCGTTCGGTGTGACAACGGTCGACCTGTCTCAATATCCCAACGGCAGCACACAGCAGATGAGCATCGAAGTGCGTCCCGCCATCGCACGCATAGAGATCGGGAAGATTGACCCGACAGCCACAACCGCCTCCTTAACGATCCGCAATAAGATAAAGAAATTCGACCTTGACTGTATCTATATAAACAATACGTACACCCAATTGGGCATGAACCGCATCACCCTGCCCACCGCTAACGGCACCGTGCTCAACTACGGAGGCTATGCCATCGACGGCAGCACGCCGTGGGGTGACCCTGCCACCTATTTCGGCGCCAACTATTACGACGCAGTAGGCGGAAAGGGACAGGCTTCCTACTCACCCGGTACCTCGAAGTATTGGGGCTATTATGTGGCTCCGCTTGCCGCTACCGGCGGTGTGGGTACCACCATCAACGATGATCAACAGACCGTACTGCCGCACATCATCCTCAAGCTGAGCAACTTGGTGCTCGACGACGGCGACAAGGACGACACCAACGATGTGACGGTGCCCGGACCGATGTTCCTCACCATCAGGCGTTACAACGTAAAGGAAACATCCACCGAAGCTGCTCACGAGCTGACGGAGATGCAACCCGGCTATGTTTACGTCATCGACAACATTGCTTTCGGTTTGGAGCATCTCTCCATCCTGCCCGAACAGCCTGCCACCGACTATTATGTCGACCTGAAAGTGATAGACTGGGTCAACGTATTGGTCAACGGCGATGTAGATTAATCGTTTATCGACAATTTAAAAGATTCATCGAATGAAGAAGGGAATTAAAATATGGAAAAAACGGATGTGTGGCGTGACAACCCGCATCCGTCTAAGCCCGGAAATTGAACAGACCACCATCTCTGTCGCATGTTCTTTCAATCATGGGAGAGAGGGGAAACCTACCGCCGCAACGCCCCATCGCAGCAAGGCGTACCCTCCATCCCATCCGGGCTTTTGGCAATGGGGAGCAGCCGTACTGTGCTTTGCCATGCTTGGCGCCTGCTCCGACGAGATTGCCTCTCTGCCCGATGCCGATGTAACGGGCAAGGAGGTGGAGGTGAGTCTCAATCTCGATGTAATGGGGAACACCGATATTGTCACCCGTGCCGATGTCGCAGCCAGCGAAGCGGATGAGCGCAAGATTGTGAACATCGTGCCGATTGTGTTCGACAGCAACAACAAACTGGCATACATGGCTACCGTTCTGTCGCACGACGCGGACAACAAGACGCTCACCCTGAAGATGCGTCCGTCGGCAAGTGCAACCGACAAGCAGCGCGTGGTGTTGCTCGTGAACTATTACAAGGCATCGGGAACGCTTTACGGCGGAACGGATGTGAACACCGACAAGGGCAAGAACTACGACACTTGGCGCAACAGCCTCGAGTTGAAAGCCGGCACCACGGTTGTCGACATACCCCATCGCGGCGTGCCTATGTGGGGCGAATCAGCTGCTTTCTCCGTGAAAGCCGGCAGCTCCGATCAAACCGTTCAGCTGATGCGTGCACTGGCACGTATCGACATCGGACTGAGGTTCACCCGTGGGAGCGACGGCAACTACACGTCCGATGTGGAAGGGGTGCCCGGCTACACACTCTCCGATGTCGCTGTCTACTATGACAGTAGCTACGGGACACTGATACCGCTTGCCGCCAACGTCGCCAACCATATCGTCACCGCACCTACCGTACCTGCCGAAACCGATGTCGACGCAGCGCACACCTATACCGTGACGGGTAACAAATTAGTGCGTTCCATCTACGTGGGCGAACAGCCCGCAGGCGGCTTCAAAGGCGACGGCACCAATGCCTTCACCCTCATCGCCGGCATTACCAACCAAGGCATCAAATCCTACTACCGCATCAACCTGACCAAGCAGAACGACGAAAGCACCCTGCTGGACATCCTGCGCAATCACCGTTATGTACTCAACATACAGAACATCACCGGAAAGGGATGGACGACGGTGGACGATGCCCTGAAATCCAAACCTGCCAACATCGAGTGGACGTGCGATGTGGAAGATTACAACCAAGGAACCTATGTATCGGGCAATTACTATTTCCAGATAGACAAGTGGACTACCGTAGGCGGTAATGCGGGCAATTACAAGAGTTTGAAGTTCAAAACCAACCTGCCCAGTCTAAAGGTCTTGACATTCACATGGGACAACGCCGCATCGGCAGCCGATGCAACGACCGTCTTCAAGACACCCGAGTTGCGCGATAC
>JAISGR010000151.1 GCA_031262995.1 Prevotellaceae bacterium
GAGCGCCCGACTAGGGTAGTCGGAGCGCCCGACTAGGGTAGTCGGAGTGCCCGACTAAGGTAGTCGGAGTGCCCGACTAAGGTAGTCGGAGTGCCCGACTAAGGTAGGTGGAGCGCCGAGCCAGGGTAGGTGGAGCACCGGGCTAAGGTAGCCCGACACTTGGGCTGGAAGTGGATGGCTATCCCGCCTTTACTCACTCTTGATGTTTGTCACGGGGTTCTCGTTGGCAATCTTCCAAGCGCGCAGCGTCACGCAGCCCACAATCACAGCCAGCACACCGATTGCCACTAATGCGTAGAGTGCCCAGCTCACTGCCACCTGTTCGGTAAACAGCTCCATCCACAGCGTGTTGACGTACCACGAGGCGACGGCGCCTATCAGCACTGCCGGCACGGCGATGTAGAGCACGTCGCGGCACAGCAGCATGAGGATGCCCGATGCTTCGGCGCCGTTGACCTTGCGGATGGCAATCTCCTTGCTGCGGCGGCGCACCTCGTCGCTGACGTAGCCCGTCAGTCCCATCAGCATGATGAAGAAGAGTGTGACGGCAGCCAGTATGGTGGCGTTGCGGAACACCCGTACGGAGTTGTAGCGCGATGTGATCTCGCTTTGCAACGACCTGATCTCAACGGCTTTGCCGCTGAATGCTTCGGCTGCGTCGTGGTTGAGTCGCTTCAGGTTGTCGGCGAAAGGTTCTTTCAGGCGGACATGGTAGCAGCGGCTGATGCCCGGATTGATGTACTCCATGGAGAAGGCAAGCATGGGCATCGGCTCGCTGAAGAAGTCGCCTATCTTGAACTCCTTCATCACTCCCGACACGGTGGCGCGGATGCCTTCGGTTGTGAACTGCCGCCCGATGATGTCGGTTCCCCAGTGCATGCGTTCGGCAAAGCTTTCGTTGACCGTCACCTCGTTATCGGATTGGGGCATCCGTCCCTCTTTGATGGTCATCTGCATCATTGCCGGATAGTTGTTCGACCACCCCATGAGGCGCGACGAGAAGAGCGACTTGCCGGCGTCGTCGAGTATCAGGCTGCCCGACGGTCCGTTGACGGGTATGTCGATGGCGGTGCTGACCTCTTCGACGTAGGGCAGCGCCTGGAGGTAGTCGGTTACGTGGTCGTTCTGCTCGCTCTCCTCGAAGTTGATGTAGCCGTAGACCACCCGTTCGGGGTTATAGCCCAGCTCTTTGTTCAGCACGTAGTGGTATTGCATCATGATGAGCGCCATCAGTCCGCTGATGAGCGCCACGCCGGCAAACTGCACGAAGAGCAGCGGGCGTTTCCATCCCTTCTTGCCGTCGGTGTAGCGGTGGAACACCTGTGTGACGGGGATGCGGGCGAAGAGTCGTCCGGGCAGCACGCCGCCCACGAGGAAGAGCAGCAGGATGGTAGCGCCTGTCACCCACAGCCGGTCGGGGGCAAAGAGCGCTTCGAGGTGTGCCGAGGCGGTGTCTTCGACAAAGTCGCGGAAGTTGAAGAGCAGGAAGAGCATCACAGCCAGCGCCGCCGCGATGATGAGGGCGGTCTCGGTCATGAACATGCCGAACACCGTGCCGCCCGAGGCGCCGCTGCATTTGTGCACGCCGATGGCTTTGGCGCGGTAGGTGAGCGAGGAGATGGAGATGAGCACATAGTTGAGCGCGGTGATGAAGAGGATGGCAAATCCCAGCAGGCAGAGGATGATGATCATCGACTGCACCTCGGGCTTGGTGCGGTAGACGCTGCGGATGGGGCGGAGCCGGGTGGTGTAGGTAATCTTCATCTCCTTCAGCTCGGAGGGGAGGTATTTCTCCATCAGGTCGTCCATGCGGGCAATGACGGCATCCTTGTCGGCTCCGGGGCGGAAGCGGATAAATTCGGGGTAGCTGTCGCCGCCGTACCACGAGTAGTTTGTCCATTCGCGTGTCCAGGCGGTGGGCATGGAGAGGACGGCTTCGTAGGGGAATCGGGTGTTTTCGGGCAGGGCACGATAGATGCCGCGCACGGTCATCTCCACCTCCTTGCCGTAGCTGACAATCTTACCCATCGGGTCGTCGCTGCCGAAGATGCGTGCCGCCAGTCGGTCGCTCAGGAAGATGACGTCGCGGTTGGTCAGCTCCTGCGTGTTGCCGCGCAGCACCTCGATGCCCATGGTCTGGAAGTAGAGCGAGTCTGCCATCACCTTGCGTTCGTCGAACTGTACGCTGCCGTAGAACAGCGGCTTGGAGGCGGTGTAGAGGCAGGTGCTGGTGGCGGCTTCCACTGCCTCGGGGAAGTTCTCGAGGATGGCGCCTGCCACGGGTCCCATGTTCATCTCGCCGGGCGGCAAGGTTTCGTCGTTCTGTGTCCACACGGCAAAGAGTTGGTAGAGGTTGTCCGTATCGCGGAAGCAATTGTCGTAGCTCCACTCGAATGCCACGCGGGCAAAGAGCAGGATGCTCAGCGTGAGTCCCAATCCGAGGGAGATGATTTTGATGATATTCGAACCGCGTCCGCGCAACAACGTGCGGAGCGTGTAATAAAGTTGTTTCATAAACGTGTATCGGTATAATTGTTAGTAATCATTCGTTGTGTGAAGGTATGTGATAAGGTGTTTCATTCGTTTTGGATGCCTTTGACCGGTGTCTCGTTGGCAATGCGCCATGCCCGCAGCACCACGCACAGCACGATGAGCAGCAGCACCGCGGTGGCTACTACCGCGAACCACACCGCAGAGAGTGGGGGATTGTCGGCGGCGAACTGCTCCATCCAGATGCCTGACATGTACCAGGCACCGACTGCTCCCAGCGCCACGGCGCCGAGCGCCACCCTGATGATGTCGATACCGAGCAGGCGCAGGATGCCGGGCGCTTCGGCGCCGTTGACCTTGCGGATGGCAATCTCCTTGCTGCGGCGGGCGGTCTCGTCGTTGACGTAGCCAATCAGTCCCATCAGCACAATCAGCAGGATGCAGGCGGAGGTCGTCCACACGGTGTTGCGGAAGCGGTAGACGTCGCTGTAGCGATCGGTACGTATGCTGTCGTAACTCCTGAAGGCTATCGACGCCTGCGGATAGCTCTCCTTGACAAACTCGTTCAGGCGGCGCAGGTTATCGTCGGCAGGTTCTTTGAGCCGCACGTTGAATGTCCCGATATTCCGACCGTCGTCGGCGCGGATAAACGCCGTGCAGGCTTGGTCGGCGAAGAATCCCATGTTGCGTACATCCTCCACCACGCCTACCACGATGGGCGCGGCATCTATTCCCAAGTATTGGAACACCTGCGGCGACATGCCCGGCAGCTGCTGTCCCAGCGCTTGGTCGCCCCACTTGAGCACCTCCACCGTCTTGCGTCCCACCAGCGCTTCGCCGTTGTGTTGCGGGAAGTGTCCCTCTATCAGTCTCATCCCCACCGTCTGCGGCAGCTCTCCGGAATAGGGGTACCAATGGAGATAGTTGATGATGGTGTGCTGCGTGTCGTATAGCGGATGGGTGTTGTAACCCGACAACAGCGGCATCATCCCGAGGTCTACCTCCTCTATATATGGCTGTCGGCGGATGGCATCGGCGACGTCGGTGTAGTTGTTGGCAATCCCGCTACTCGTTGCCAGTCGCTCCATGCTGAACCCGATGTCTCGCTTCATCAAGCTGTGATATTGGTAAATGGTGGTAGCCAACATGCCCAGTATGAAAGTAACGCCGATGAACTGTACAAAGAGCAATCCTCGCTTCCACGACCGTTTGTTGTCGGTGTAGCGACGGAAGATCTGCGTCACGGGAATGCCGGCAAACATCCGTCCGGGCAATACGCCGGCAATGAGGAAGAGCAGCAACACCGTCAGCGCCGGCACCCACAGATGGGTCCATGTAAACAGCTCCGGTAGTTTCACGTCCAGCATCTCCTCTATCGGCTCCCTGAACAGGTGCATCAGCAGCAGTGCAGCGAGGATGGAGGTGAACACCAGCAGCGCCGTCTCCCACATAAACATGCCCAGTATGCGACTGTTGTCGGCGCCGAAGCATTTGTTTACGCCCACCGATTTCGACCGCCGCCCGAAGGAGGCAATGGCTGCCAGCACGTAGTTCATGATGGCGACAAAGAAGATGGAGAAGCCCAGTACACCTAATATCCACAGCCGTTGCACCGTGCTCGAATGGCTCAGGTGGAGCTTGCGTATCGGTAGCACGCTATACTCGGCATATTGGTTGTCGCCGAACCGGGTATTGGTGAAGGTTTCGACCACTTTCTGTACGCGGTCGTTCATCGCTTCCACATCTTCTGCCCGATGCAGTCGGAAGAGGATGTAATAGATGTCGTTCGACGTCCATGTGCCGCGTCCGAACACCCCCTCGAATGCCGAAAGCGGCATCAGCATATTGTGATAGTATTCCGTATTGCCGGGTATGTCGCGATAGATGCCGCGCACGGTGACGTCCCAGCGTTTGTCGAACGAGAGCACTTTGCCTATCGGGTCTTCGTCGCCGAAGAGTTCGCGGGCTTTGCTTTGCGAGAGGAAGATGGCGTAGGGCGAGGCAAGTGCGTTGGGATTGCCGTGCACCACCTCCAGTCCGATGGTTTGGATGTAGTTGGTATCGACAAACATCACCTCCGTATCGCTCAGCTTTTTATCTGCCAGATACATCGTGGGCTTGAGCATATTGGTAGAGGCGCTGCCGCTCTCTATCAAGTCGGGCATGGCTGCCCACAGGTCGGTGGCGGCAGGAAGCGCTACGTCATTGTCATAGCTCTTGCGCGGTACACCATCAGTCACTATACGACTGCGCAATAGCACCACCTTGTCGGAATCTTCGTAGCACTTCTCGTAACTGAACTCGAACGCTATCTGCGAGAAGAGCAGCACGCCGATGAGCAAGCCCAGCGTGAGCGAGACCAGGCGGATGACGTTCGAGCCGCGTCCGCGCAACAGGATTTGAAGGGTATAGTAGAGCTGTCTCATGGTATTCACACCTGATGTATATGGCACCTACAACGTCACATTGTTGGCAACGATGTTTCCGTCGAACAGGTGCACCGTGCGGTGGGCAAAGCCGGCATCGTGCTGCGAGTGGGTCACCATGATGATGGTGGTACCCTCCTGATTCAGTTCGGTGAGCAGGTTCATCACCTCCTGACCGTTCTTGGAGTCGAGGTTACCGGTGGGTTCGTCGGCAAGAATCAGTTTGGGATTGGTCACTACGGCACGGGCAATGGCAACACGCTGTTGCTGTCCGCCCGAGAGCTGCTGTGGGAAGTGCTTGGCGCGGTGGCTGATGTTCATCCGTTCGAGCATGGCAGTCACCATCCGTTTGCGTTCGGAGGCTTTGATGCCGAGGTAGGTCAGCGGCAGTTCCACATTCTCGTAGACGTTGAGTTCGTCTATCAGGTTGAAGCTCTGGAACACAAAGCCCAGCTTGCCCTTGCGTACACGGGTGCGCTCCCTCTCTTTGAGTGTTGCCACCTCTTGTCCGAGCAGGTGGTACGACCCTTCGGTGGGATTGTCGAGCAGCCCCAAGATGTTCAACAGGGTAGATTTGCCGCAGCCAGAAGGCCCCATTACGGCAACGAACTCTCCCTCTTTTACTTCGAGGGTAACGTGGTCTAAGGCTACCGTCTCCACTTCGGAAGTACGGAATACTTTGCTGATGTCGGTAATTTCGATCATATCGTTTTCTTTTTTAAGTGTAACATATTGTAATACGCCATTCCTTATTGCATAATGCGTGCCAAACCACCAAGCGGTTGAAAGTCAAACGACTATAAAAAACGCGCACTGTTCGATATTGAACAGTGCGCGCGTTTTCGGACACTACATGTGTGCGTTCTCATTGAAAACCCGCTTGCATTCCATTGAGTACCGGCTTGTGTCTCATTGAGTACCGGCTTGTGTCTCATTGGCTGCGGGTACCGGAGATAACGCAAGCTTAGCGCTTGATGAGCCTGACCTCAGCGCAACGGGGCGTCATGAATGCTTTGTCTTTTTCTATCCTCACAACGATTTCCCCCTGTTGGTATTGAGCGGGGATGGCTATCTCCACAAGGTCACTCTCGGGAGTGAGCGCGCCGACAACCTCGCCGTTGATCAGTATGCGGGCATCACTCCGTTCGGAGGATTGACAGACTATATATAAGGTGTTCGCCTTTCCGTCGGCTTTCATGCGGTAGCTGAACCAGCTGCGTGCGGCACGCCAGCGCTGTCCGGTCTCGTCGTCGGCGCCGGTCGTGGATTGCTCGGATTCTACGAAGTGGTCGCTCTCGGGTTGCTGTTCGCCACAGACCACCTTGTCGATGGTGATGGCATCCAATGCCATGCGTTGCGCCTCTTGGCGCGCCAGCTCCTGCTCGTGCTGTTCCAACTCTTTGGGAGTTACCAGCGGAAAGTAGAGCGTGTAGCGACATTCGTGCAGGGTGTAGAAAGGCTGCAACGTGAGCTGTTTGTAACGGGCGGGATAGAGGTGCGTCAGTGTGTAGGTCAGCGGCTTATCGGCAACCGGCTGCAGGTAGGCAAGCAGACTGTCGGCTGTACCTACGAGGGTAGGGGCTTCGGTGAGCGGCAGTCTCGCTCCGTGTGCGATGTGTCCGCCGCGACTTTCGTCGGCAAAGAGACCCGTTTGGTTTTCTTTACCCATATCGGCAGCGAGTACGATGGGGCCGTAGGCAAACGAGTAGTTCGGCGAGTGGTCGGGCAATTGTATGGCTTCGAGTTGCATGGGCAGCGATAGCTTAACGGTGTCGCCGGCTTTCCATTTCCGGTTCAGGGCAGCATATCCCTGTTCGATTTGCGGGGTCACGGGTTGTCCGTTCACCGTCATGCTCCATTGTTTGGTCCATGCCGGCAAGCGGAACCGGATGGTGAAAGCTTGCTGTTTGCCCGATGTAATGGTGAGGGTGGTGCCTGCTTCGTTGGGAAAACCGGTGCACTGCGCGATTGTCATCTGCCGTTGCTTCCAGTCGAGTGTGCTGGGGATGAAGAGATTGACGTAGAGGTCGCCGTTGTGCTTGCCGTATATCATCTCGCCGTAGCGGGCATGGTTCTCCATGCCCGAACCCACGCAACACCAAAAGCTGGTTTGCGGTTGCGAGTAGACCCGATAGTGTCCCGAACGCATGGGTGTGAAGTAGACCAATCCGCCTTGTACGGGGTCTTGGCTGGAGAGGATGTGGTTGTAGAGTGCCCGTTCGTAATAATCCATGTAGCTTGCATCGGCAGTGGTGCGGTAGAGCATGGCAGTCAGTCGCAACATGTTGTACGTGTTGCACGTCTCCACTCCCTGTTCGCTGTGCAACATGCGGTCGAAGTTGTCGATGGCATGGAAGTGTTCGTCGACGCTGTTGCCGCCGATAGAGACGGTGCGATGGTCTACCACGTTGTGCCAGAAGTAGTCGGCGGCACCGCTCCATGCCTTGTTGTCTTCCAGGTCGGCAATCCGTTTGAAGCCTATCACTTTCGGTATTTGCGTGTTGGCGTGCATGCCGGTGAGCTTATCTTCGCCATTCAGCAGCGGTTGCAAGACCAATTGATGCGAGAAGCGGTGTGCCAGCTTGAGGTAGCGGTCGTCGTTTGTGATCGCTGCCACGTCGGCAAAGACCTCGTTCAGTCCGCCGTGGTCGCTGCGCAGCATGTCCTGCATTTGCTCGTCGGTGAGGTTGGCTGTGATGCCTATCATCCAGTCGGTGAGTTTCACCAACATCTGTTTGGCTGTTTCGCTGCCGGTCTCCAGATAGGCGTCACGCAGTCCGGCATAAGTCTTGTGGATGTTGTAGAGCGGAACCCAGCGGTCGTTCAGGCTAAATGCCTGCGCCCGTATGTTGCCTGCCCGAATCTCTTTCCAGATGGCCTCTCCGCCGGGTGTACCGCACAGATAGCCGTCGCCGGAAGCATCTTGTGCCCGTTTCAACTCAGACAGCATGTAGTCTAACCGTTCTTTGATGCGGGCATCGCCGGTGGAGGCATACATGTATGCCAATGCCGAGAGGTAGTGTCCACCGATGTGTCCGTCCAATCCGGTGTTCTCCCAGTTGGGGTAGTTCTCTGCTTTGGGCTGGATGCCGGCTCCTTTCAGGTAGGGCGCTGCCAGGCGGTCGGCATCTAATCCCAACAGATAGCACATATCCATCTGCTGGGCGTGGTAGAACGGACTATCGGTCAACCTGATTTGCGACAGCGGGAATGATTCGACTGTTTGCTGCGTCTGTCCGCCTACCGGCAGACAGTACGTAGCAAACAGGAAGAAGGATGTGATACTTATTGATTTCATCGCCTATCGTGCTACCCTCTCCAGCCATTTGACCATCGACAGCATCACAATCATCGACAATGCCGTGGCGCAGGCGAAGACTAACCAGCAAGCCCAGATGGGCACATTGGCATACAAGATTCCGCCGATGAACAGGATGGAATTACCTACTGCCGTTGCTGCCAGCCAGCAGCCCTGCATCAAGCCCTGCATGTGGGGAGGAGCCACTTTCGACACGAACGAGATGCCCAGCGGAGAGATGAACAGCTCGGCTACCGTCAGTATGAAATAGAGACCGACCATTACCCACGGAGTCACGCGGATGGCATCAATCTGTTCGATACTCATCGTACCCAACAATTCCTTGGCAGGAAGTGCAAACGAGAAGAGCAACAGGAATATGTATGCCAGCGAGGCAATACCCATACCCAATGCGATCTTCATCGGGGTGGAAGGCTCCTTGTCCCGACGTTTCAGATAGCCGAACAACCACATCACAAACGGAGTCAGTACCACCACAAAGAAGGGGTTTACGCTTTGGAAGATCTCGGCTCCCTTGATGCGGGTAAATCCGAGATCAATGTCGATGATGCTCAGGTCGACATAGTCGCGGGCAAAGTAGGAGAGCGAATAACCGTTCTGGTGGAACGAGAACCAGAAGAAGATAACAATGCCGAATACGGCAAACAGCGCATAGATGCGTTGACGGATTTCGGAAGCAGCCATCTTCACCTCTTCGCGGCTGACGCTCGGCTTGCCGTCGGCAGCAACAGCCTTCTTACCCGGGTCGGGGAAACCCTTCTTGTTGACGATATAGATAATCAACGAGATGAGCATGGCGCCGATGGCGGCAATAAAGGCATACTGGAAGCCGCGGTTAAATACATCCAGATAACTGTTGACAAAGGCGTGAAGGTCGGTCACGTGTCCGGCATTCAGCGATACGCTGTCGGCAAGTGTGGTCAGATTCTGCATGGCTTGCGCCGGCATGTCCGCGCCTTTCTCCAGAAATCCGTGGCACAGCTCGGGCAGTCTTGCATCGTAGTCGAAGCCGTTGGCTTTCAACCACCAGTTGCGTACGCCGACAGCGATGAACGGAGCGGCAAATCCGCCAATATTAATAAACATATAGAATATCTGGAATCCGGCATCGCGCAGGTTCGAATATTTGGGATTGTCGTACATCTGTCCTACCAGTGCCTGTAGATTACCTTTGAACAGACCGTTACCGAAAGCTATCACAAACAGACCGAGGCAGGTCAGCGTGATGTATGCCCAGAAGTTGGGCACCGGCGTGGGAGTCGGAATGCCGATGATGAGATAGCCGACAGCCATCAGCACGATACCAAGCAGGATGGTTCCCTTGTAATTCTTGGTTTTGTCTGCAATAATGCCACCGACCAGCGCCAGTATGTAAATGGAGGCATAAAAGACTGAGTAGATATAGCCGGTCGTTGTTTCCGACAAGCCGAACTTTGCAGAGATAAACAGTGTGAGCACTGCCATCATGATGTAGAAGCCGAAGCGCTCGCCCATATTGGCAAGTGCGGCAGCTATCAAACCTTTGGGGTGTTTACTGAACATAAATAATGAAGTTTTTTTAATTTGTTATTAGATAATATTAGATTGCGATGCAATTGTACGCGCAAATATATGCTTTTTATATCAACCACTTATTAAGAAAGGCAAAAAATAGCAACTAAGTTCTGCGCAAAGTCGTGAAATCACATACCTTTGCGGGTAACTAAATATAACATAATATATGATGGACAAGCTCGCCCACTACCTCACGCGAATCGAGATTTACGGACTGTGGCAACGTTACAACGTTGACTGGAACCTGCGTCCCGATGTGAATATTCTCTCCGGCATGAACGGCATCGGAAAGACCACGATACTGACACAAACGGCTGCACACCTGCGTGCCGGTTCCGTCTCCGAAGAAGACACCGGTCGACTGCTCGACATACGCGTCACGCTGGATGACCCGCAGGCTGACGGGATTCTTTGCGACTTCATACGCATGGCAGACTATCCGGCGCTGCAACGGCAGAAATTGGACGACTTGGTGAAACGATACGGCACGCTGCACATCACGCCCGAAGAGACCAAACAGTTTCAAGATGTGGTAGACGAGTTCTTCACCTATACCGGAAAATCTATTGACCGCACCGACACCTCCACGATACGCTTCCTGCAAGCCGGCGAGATGATACCCTACCGGAAGCTGTCGGCAGGCGAGAAACAGATGCTCGTTATCCTGCTCTCCATCCTGACGTGTCGCACCCAACCCGGCGTTATCTTCATGGACGAACCCGAGATGTCGCTCCACATTGAGTGGCAACAACAGCTCATCGGTCGGATTCGCGACTGGGCGCCCCACATACAACTGATACTTGCCACACACTCTCCTGCCATCTTTATGAAC
>JAISGR010000161.1 GCA_031262995.1 Prevotellaceae bacterium
AGCTTACCCACCCGCCTCTTTAGCTCAGTTGGCCAGAGCACGTGATTTGTAATCTCGGGGTCGTTGGTTCGAATCCGACAAGAGGCTCGAAACAAGTTAGTACAAACACATTAAAACACGTTTCAGTATGAGAACTTATCAATCCTATCCGTATGATTACGAGAGGTTGTATCGCCTGCATCCGACTAAGTTTTGGCGCATCCTCATTTCCATCCTGTTTTTTATACTTATCTGTGCCTGAGGCAGTTTATCTGTGCCCGAGGCAGTGAGCGGTTGTCAGTAGACAATTCGTTCGAGTATGCCGTTCAGGTAGGCGATGGCTACTCCGTAGTTGGTCATAGGCACTTGCTGTGTGCGTGCCTGTGCCACCCGGCTGAGCACATATTTGCGGTTGAACATGCACGCGCCGCAGTGAATGATGAGCTGGTAGGGCGACAGGTCGTGCGGGAAGTCGTTGCCTGCCACGGTGTCTATCTGCAACTGTTCGCCTATCCGTTGGCGGAGCAGGCGGGGCAGCTTTTCGCGTCCGATGTCTTCGGTGAGGGGGGCGTGTGTGCAGGCTTCGGCGATGAGCACGCGCGACTGCGGGGTGAGTCGGTCTATGGCGGCGGCGCTTGCTGCGAAATAGTGTATGTCTCCCTTGTAGCCGGCAAAGAGTACGGAGAACGAGGTGAGGCGGCTCTGGGGCGGTTTCTGTTCGTAGACGGTTTTGAACACTTGCGAGTCGGTGATGATGAGGCGGGGCGGCGCTGCGAGTGCTTGCAGGGTGTCGCCCAGCTTGTCGGTGGTGCAGCTCATGACGAGGCACTTCTTGTCGAGCAGCTCGCGGAGGGTTTGTACTTGCGGCAGGATGAGCCGTCCTTTGGGCGCCTGGATGTCTTGCGGCATGACGAGCAGCACGAGGTCTCCCTCTTTTGCCAGTTCGCCGGTGATGGTCTGTTCGCCGAAGTCGGCAGGCAGCTTGGCAAGGATGGCTTGGCGGATCTCCTCCATGCCGGTGCGCTTCAGGGCGCTGACAAGGACGGGACGTTCGCCGCACACCCGCTCGATGTGTGCCGCCAGTGCGGCTGTCTCGGCCGGGGAGTACAGGTCGGCTTTGTTCAGCACCGGTACCACGGGAATGCCTTGTTGCTCCAACCGCTCTTTCCATGCCTTGTACGGCTCTTCGGCAGGCGCCGGTTGGTGCGGGAGGGCAGCATCGCACAGCAGCAGGGCGATGTCGGTTTTCTCCACCATCTGGAGGGTACGCTCCACGCGCTGTGTGCCCAATGCGCCTTCGTCGTCGAAGCCGGGGGTGTCGATAAAGAGGCAGGCGCCCAGCGGATAGACCTCCATGGCTTTGAGTACCGGATCGGTGGTGGTGCCGGGCAGCGGCGATACGAGGGCTGTGTCCTGTCCCGTCAGCGCGTTGATGAGGGACGACTTTCCGCTGTTGCGTCGTCCGAAGAGGGCGATGTGCAGGCGGTTGGAGTGGGGGGTACGAATCATAGACATTGACTTTTGGGCAGCAAAAGTACACTATTTTTTCTTCAGCGCCCTGCCTTTGCTTGCTTACTTCGCGTTTCGGCACTCCCGAATCCGGAGTACCCCTACTCCCGAACCCGGAGTACCCCTACTCCCGAATCCGGAGTACCTCTACTCCCGAATCCGGAGTACCTCTACTCCCGAATCCGGAGTACCTCTACCCCCGAACCCGGAGTACCTCTACCCACAAATCGTGAGTACCTCTACCCACAAACCGTGAATACCTTTACCCACAAACCGTGGGTGACCCGATAGCGGTTGTCGCAGCAAAGTTGTGAGGGTTACGGGGTGGGAGCGTGGTTGGGAGTGTGGTTGGGAGGGGTTATTCCACGGATTCGAGCAGCAGGTGCTGGAGCTGTTTGATCTCGCTTTTGCTCAGTCCGACGGCTTTTTGCAGGTAGTTCTCCGTGCTGCCGTATTCCTGTTGGGTCTCCTTGAGGGCGGCGTCGATGTACCTTTCGCGCGAGGAGTAAATCATGGTGATGGCTTCCTGCGAGCGGGCGGGCAGCGCGTAGGCGTAGCGCGAGGCGCGGGGGATGTCGAAGTATCTGTTGCTGAGCATGTAGTCCTGGACAATGACATCGTCGTCCACTTCGAGGGCGGAGAGGATGAGGGCATTGACCACGCCGGTGCGTCCGTTGCCCGAGGTGCAGTGGATCACCACCGGATAGTTGTCGGCATTGAGCAGCACGTCGAAAATCTGCCGGAAGACTTGGGGGGATTGCTTTATCATGTCGCGGTTCATCTGCTCGACGATGCGGTAGACGGTGTCGCTTCTGATTTCGCGGTCGCGTATGCCGGCGAGTATGCGGTCGATGTGTCGGATCGGCAGGGGTATCTGGAGCACGTTGAAGTTGCCTGTCATGTGGTATCCCTGTTGCCGTTCGGCAGGTGTGCGCAGGTCGATAACGGTCTTGATGCCCATGTAGCGCAGTTCGCGGAAGATGGGGCAGTCGGGGATGTCGACTTGTGCCGAGCGATAGAGCATGCCCCACCGCGTCTGCTTGCGTCCCGAGTAGTTGGGGTAGCCGCCCAGGTCGCGGAAGTTCTGTATGCCGGGGATGTTGACGTTGCGCGGCGCCACCTTGACGCGGTACTTGTCGTTGAACAGGAGTGTGTAGTAATAGCGCCTGACAGGGTTGTCGGTCACGATGGTCATTCGCTGGTCTGAGATGGGGGCGGTGGCGATGGGGGAGCGTTCGGGGATGTGGTCGGGGTCGAGCGAGGCATATACCTTCACCGTGCCTTCGGTCAATGGCGACACTTCCCACTTCACGATGCAGTTGCCTACGTTATTTTCTTCGCAAACAACGGAGATGTGCGGCGTCATTCCGCCGCACGAAGAGAGCAGGATGGTGGTAGTCCACAGGCTGTTGAATAAATACCGGTACATGCGTAATGTTTCGATTAATAACGTGTGCAAAGGTATTTATTCCACAAGATTGCAGCTTGTTTGCGCGCTCTCTTTCACAGAGTTTGTTCTCCTTTAACGGGGATTTAGTTAAAGGTTGTGCGGAGAGAAACCGTTATTTCCCCTTCAGCCTGTCGAATCCCTCGCCGTACACGCCGATGACGGCGCTCTGCGAGATAAACGCATGGGGGTCGACATCCTTGATGAGGCGGAATATCTCGACCGACTGCCGCTTGTACGCCACCACGATGAGCACCTTCACGTCGTTTTTGCTGTACCACCCCACGCCGTCGATGACGGTGACGCCGCGGTGTGTCTCGTGGGTGATGCGATCGGCAATCTTCTCGTACTCCTTGGAGAAGATGAGGAACTGCACGCTTCGGCGGATGCTGTTGACCACATAGTCGAGCACGAAACCGATGACGAACAGGGTGACGAAGCCGAAGATGACCCGTCGCCAGTCGTGGAAGATGAAGTAGCACGACGAGATGATGACCACGTCGCACGCCATGATCATCCGTCCGAGGGTGATGTCGCGGTACTTGTGTACGATGGCGGCAATGATGTCGGTGCCGCCCGTGCTTCCGTTGCTGTTGAAGACGATGCCCAGCCCGATGCCGCACATGATGGCGCCGATGAGGCACGCCATGAAGTCCTGTCCGGGTCCGAGCACTTGCGGAGGGGTGCCGTCGGCGCCGTTGACCACCTCTTGCAGGAACGCCAGCAGGAAGGTGAGCATCAGGATGGCATAGCCGGTCTTGATGCTGAAGCGGGGACCGAGTATCTTGACGGCGAAGATCATCAAGACCGCATTGATGAGGAGGTAGGAGTACTGAATGGGGAAGCCGGTGCTGTAGAAGATGATGGCGCCGATACCCGTGGTTCCTCCGGTGGTAATCTGGTAGGGCAGCAGGAAGGCTGCCCATCCCAGGGCGTACAGGAAAAGTCCGAATGTGATGAACAAGTAGTCGCGGGCTTCGCGCATCACTTGTGTGTGGGTGAGCTGTTGGATACGCATGACGGAATCTATTAAACGCGATTCTCAGAATCTATTTAAGCACGATATTGATCAGTTTATTGGGCACGAAGACCACTTTGAGGAGCTGCTTGCCTTCGATCCACTTGGCAGCGCGTTCGTCGGCAAGGACGGCAGCTTCGACGGCTGCCTTGTCGGCGTTGACGGGGAACGCCTCGGTGAAGCGTGCCTTGCCGTTGAAGGAGACGGTGTAGTTGACCTGCTCCTCGACCAGATACTCCTCGTTGTGTGTGTACCATGCGGCGTCGCACACCGAGCCGGCGCCGCCCAACGTTTGCCACAGCTCTTCGCATACGTGGGGGGCGAAGGGTGCGAGGGTGACGACCAACGGGGTGAGTATCTCGCGCTTGCTGCATTGGAGGGCGGTCAGCTCGTTGACGCAAATCATGAAGGCGCTCACCGAGGTGTTGTAGGAGAAGTGTTCGATGTCGGAAGAGACCTTCTTGATGAGCTTGTGGATGGCCTTCAGCTCCTCGCGGGTAGGGGTGGCATCCGAGACCAGGTAGCGGTCGGCACGGTCGTAGAAGAGCGCCCAGAACTTCTTCAGGAAGCGGTGCACGCCGTCGATGCCGTTGGTGTCCCACGGCTTGGACTGCTCTACCGGTCCGAGGAACATCTCATACATGCGCAGGGTGTCGGCGCCGTAGCGTTCGACGATCATGTCGGGGTTGACCACGTTGTACATCGACTTGCTCATCTTCTCGACTGCCCAGCCGCAGAGGTACTTGCCCTCTTCGAGGATGAACCCGGCATCGGCATATTCGGGTCGCCAGGCGCGGAAGGCGTCGAGGTCGAGGATGTCGTTCGACACGATGTTGACGTCGACGTGCAGCGGGGTGGTGTCGTACTGCTCCTTGAGGTTGAGCGAGACGAAGGTGTTGGTCTCCTTGATGCGGTAGACGAAGTTGCTCCGTCCCTGTATCATGCCTTGGTTGACTAACTTTTGGAACGGCTCTTCGGTGACGGAGACGCCCAGGTCGAAGAGGAACTTGTTCCAGAAGCGGGAGTAGATGAGGTGCCCCGTGGCATGTTCGGTGCCGCCCACGTAGAGGTCGACGTTCTTCCAGTAGCCCACGGCTTGGGGCGACACGAGGGCTTGGGTGTCGTTCGGATCCATGTAGCGCAGGTAGTAGGCGCTGGAGCCGGCAAAGCCGGGCATGGTGTTCAGCTCGAGGGGGAAGACGGTGCGGTGGTCGATGCGGTCGTTGTCGGTGACGCGGTTGTTCGCCGTGTCCCACGCCCAGCGGGTGGCGTTACCCAGCGGAGGTTCGCCGGTGGAGGTGGGTTGGTAGGTGTCCACTTCGGGCAGCTCGAGGGGCAGACAGGCTTCGGGAATTACGCAGGGCATGTCGTCCTTGTAGTACACGGGGAACGGCTCGCCCCAGTAGCGTTGCCGGGAGAAGGTGGCGTCGCGCAGGCGGAAGTTGACCTTGACCTTGCCGATGCCGTGCTCCACGATGTATTGTTTGGTGCGGGCAATCGCCTCCTTGACGGTCAGCCCGTTGAGGAAGCCCGAGTTGGTCATGATGCCCTCCTTGGCGTCGAAGCTCTCGCTGCTCACGTCGCATCCTTCGATGAGGGGGCGAATCTCCAATCCGAAGTGGCGGGCAAAGGCATAGTCGCGACTGTCGTGTGCCGGCACTGCCATGATGGCGCCGGTGCCGTAGCCTGCCAGCACGTAGTCGCTGATCCAGATGGGTACCGCCTCGCCGGTGAAGGGGTTGATGGCGTAGCTGCCCGAGAAGACGCCCGTGACGCTGCGGTCGGCGATGCGTTCGCGTTCGGTGCGCTTCTTGGTGCGTTCCAGGTAGGCATCGACTTCGGCTTGCCGGTCGGAGGTGGTGAGCTGCGGCACCAATTCGCTTTCGGGCGCCAGCACCATGAAGGTGACGCCGAACATGGTGTCGGCGCGGGTGGTGAAGATGGTGAACCCGCGGTCGCTCCCTTGTACCTTGAACTGCACCTCTGCCCCTTCGCTGCGTCCGATCCAGTTGCGTTGCGTCTCTTTCAGGGAGTCTGTCCAGTCAATGGTGTCCAACCCGTCGAGCAGGCGTTGTGCATAAGCCGATACCCGCAGGCACCACTGACGCATCTTCTTCTGCACCACGGGATAGCCTCCGCGTTCGGAGACGCCGTCCACCACTTCGTCGTTGGCAAGCACGGTGCCCAGGTCGGGGCACCAGTTCACCATCGTCTCGCCCAGGTAGGCGATGCGGTAGTTCATCAGGGTCTCCGCTTTCCGGCGGTCGCTCATGGCATTCCATTCGGCGGCGGTGAAGGTCAGCTCGTCGGTGCAGGCGGCGGTCACTCCCTCGGTGCCCGAGGCGGCAAACCGGGCAATCAGCTTGTCGATGGGCTGTGCCTTGTGGCAGGCGGTGCAGTAGAAGCTGTTGAACATGCGCTGGAACGCCCACTGTGTCCAGTGGTAATATGGAGGGTCACAGGTACGCACTTCGCGGCTCCAGTCGAAGGAGAATCCCATCTTGTCGAGCTGCCGGCGGTATCGGTCGATGTTGTTGACGGTGGTGACGGCGGGGTGTTGTCCCGTCTGTATGGCATATTGTTCGGCAGGCAGTCCGTAGGCATCGTATCCCATGGGGTTGAGCACGTTGAATCCCTGTTGTCGTTTGTAGCGTGCATAGATGTCGGATGCGATGTATCCCAGCGGGTGTCCTACGTGCAGCCCGGCTCCGCTGGGGTAGGGGAACATGTTGAGCACGTAATATTTGGGTTTGGCGGCGTCTTCCGTTACGCGGTAAGTGTGGTTCTTCACCCATTGCTTTTGCCATTTCTGTTCGATGGCTCTGAAATTATACTCCATGAGTTGTCTTGAGTTATTGAGTTTACTTCTTCGAGTTTACTTCTTCTTTCTCCTCGCCCATCCCTCTTCGCTGAAGTCGGGTTTGTCGCCGCGCAGCTCCTGATTGCCGGGTTGGAAGAATTGCTTCCAGTCGTCTTTCTTGCCGCGGGCACGGGTGTAGCCGCGGGCTTCCCGTGAGGGTTTTTCGTGCTTCTCGGCGGGCTTCTCACGTTTGCCGGCAGGCTTGTCGCGCTTTTCGGCAGCTCTTTCGCGCTTCTCGGCAGGCTTGTCGTGCTTGTTGGGGGCAGGTTTTGCGCCTGTGGCATCGGCATCGGCAATTTCGACGGCGACCTTTCGTCCGTTGAAGCGGGCGCTGTTCAGGGCGCTGACCACTGTTTTTGTGTCGCGCTCTTCGACCTCGAAGAAGGAGAAGCTCTTCATCAGGTCGATGCGTCCCAGGTTGATGCGGCGGGTGGTGTTCTTGTTGATCAGGTCGATCAGTTCGCGGGGGTAGAAGTTGTCCACCTTGCCCAGGTTGATGAACAGCCGGGTATATCCCTTCTCGGCGCGGCGGGCGCCGCTCTGGCGGTGCGATGCCTGGTTGGTGTCGCCGCTGTTGCGGGCGGTGCGGTCGCGTCGGTCGGTCACGGTTTCTATCTCTTCACGGTCGCGGTAGTACTCGGCAAAGCGGTTGAACTCGTGCGAGACCATGCGTTTGATGAGGTCTTCCTTGCTGAGCCAGTCCAACTTGCGGTAGATGTCGGGCATGAAGCCGGCGATCTCCTCTTCGTTGACCTTGACTTTCTCGAGGTCGTCGATGACCTTGAGGAGTTGCTTCTCGCAGATTTGGGTGCCTGTGGGCATCTCTCCGGCGACGAAGTGCTTGTTGATGGTGCGTTCTATCTCGCGCAGTTTGCCCTTTTCGCGCAGGTTGATGATGGAGACGGCGGTACCGGTTTTGCCGGCGCGTCCGGTTCGTCCGCTGCGGTGGGTGTAGCTTTCGATGTCGTCGGGCAGTCCGTAGTTGATGACGTGTGTGAGGTCGTCGACGTCTAATCCGCGGGCGGCGACGTCGGTGGCTACGAGGATTTGCAGGTTGCGGATGCGGAACTTCTGCATCACGGCGTCGCGTTGTGCCTGGCTCAGCTCGCCGTGCAGCGCGTCGGCATTGTAGCCCTCCTGCATCAGCTTGTCGGCAATCTCCTGTGTCTCCTTGCGGGTGCGGCAGAAGATGATGCAGTATATCTGCGGGTAGTAGTCGACGATGCGTTTGAGTGCGGCGTATTTGTCCTTGGCGTGTACGGTGTAGACCACGTGGTTGACGTTTTCGGTGCTCTCGTTCTTGCGTCCGATGGTGATTTCGCGGGCGTTGCGGAGGTACTTCTTGGCAATGCGCGAGATCTCGGCGCTCATGGTGGCGGAGAAGAGCAGGGTGTTTCGCTCTTCGGGCACTTCGGCAAGGATGGCGTTGATGCTGTCGGAGAATCCCATGTTGAGCATTTCGTCGGCTTCGTCCATGACCACGTTGCGTATCTGGGTGAGCGAGACGGTTTTGCGCTCCATCAGGTCGAGCAGGCGTCCGGGGGTGGCAACGATGATGTGCACACCCTGTTTGAGGGCGCGTATCTGACTCTCGATGGACGAGCCTCCGTAGACGGGGAGCACGCGCAGCGGGTCGATGTACTTGGAGTAGTCGTTCAGGTCGCCGGCTATTTGCAGGCAGAGTTCGCGGGTGGGGCACAGGATGAGCGATTGAGGCACGCGCTGTGCGATGTCGACCTGCTGTATGAGCGGCAATCCGAATGCTGCTGTTTTGCCCGTGCCGGTTTGTGCGAGTGCCACCACATCATTGTTTTCGCCCAGCAGGTAGGGGATGACCTCCTCCTGTACGGGCATGGGCGATGCGTAGCCCATCTCTTCGATAGCCCGACGTATCTCCGGCGATACGCCCAACTCTTCAAATGTCTTCATTAACTTGTTGTATATCTTTTTATTTCGGGGGGCAAAGGTAGTGCAATTAATTTGATTATACACGCAGTTGACGGGAATTACTCTACTCCCGACAATCGGCAGTGTAAGTGCCCCGTCACCGTCAGCGGACGACTTTGAGACGGCCGTCTCAAAAGTTTTGAGATAGCCGTCTCAAAGTTTTTGAGATACTCGTCTCAAAGGTTTTGAAATAGCCGTTTCAAAGGTTTTGAAATACTCGTTTCAAAGTCTTTGAAATAGCCGTTTTGGTATAGGGTGGTTGTATACTAAGGTAGTATAGGGTCGTATACCAGGGTAGTATAGGGTCGTATACTAAGGTAGTATAGGGTCATAGTCCAGGGTAGTATAGGGTCGTGTACTAAGGTAGTATAGGGTCGTAGTCCGAAAACGGGTTGCGGGTGAGGCTCATCTTCCTAAAAATGGGTGCGATGACCCTGTAAAAAACTACTAAACTCTTTGAAAGTGGTTTAATCTGTTAACGGTTTGTTTGGCTTGCTTGGTTTATTGCCGTACTTTTGGCTCGCTTTTCCAATGAAAGAATTTTAATCCATCAAACAATACATCTTTTATGGCTGACACAATTGACATCCGCGAACTCAACGAACGGATTGAAAGACAAAGTGCTTTCGTGACCAATCTCACCACCGGCATGGACCGGGTCATCGTAGGACAAAAACATTTGGTAGAATCGCTGCTCATCGGTCTGCTGTCCGACGGACACGTGCTGCTCGAAGGTGTGCCGGGTCTGGCAAAAACATTGGCAATCAAAACCTTGGCGTCGCTCATCGATGCCCAATACAGCCGCATACAGTTCACCCCCGACTTGCTGCCTGCCGACGTCATCGGTACGATGGTCTACAGCCAGAAAGAGGAGACCTTTCAGGTGAAGCGCGGTCCCGTCTTCGCCAACTTCGTGCTTGCCGACGAAATCAATCGCGCCCCCGCCAAGGTGCAGAGCGCCCTGCTTGAGGCGATGCAGGAACGGCAGGTCACCATCGGCAAGGAGACCTTCGGGCTGCCCGAACCCTTCCTCGTGCTTGCCACCCAGAACCCCATCGAACAGGAAGGCACCTACCCGCTGCCCGAAGCGCAGGTAGACCGGTTCATGCTCAAGGTCGTCATCGACTACCCCAAGCAGGAGGAGGAGAAGCTCATCATCCGCCAGAACATCAGCGGCGATGCCGTCACGGTGAACCCCATCCTCAGCGCCGAGGAGATTATCGAAGCCCGCAAGGTGGTGCGGCAGGTCTATCTGGACGAAAAGATCGAACGCTACATCGTCGACATCGTCTTTGCCACCCGCTACCCCGACAAGTACGGACTGAAAGACCTCAAGGAGATGATTGGCTTCGGCGGCTCGCCCCGTGCCTCCATCAACCTGGCGCTGGCTGCCCGCACCTACGCCTTCATCAAACGACGCGGCTATGTCATCCCCGAAGATGTGCGCGCCGTGGCACACGACGTGCTGCGTCACCGCATCGTACTGACCTACGAGGCGGAGGCAAGCAACCTCACCGCCGACGAGATCGTTAGCAGGATATTGAATAAGGTAGAGGTGCCCTGATGGATACCGGTGAACTCTTAAAAAAGGTTCGGCAGATTGAAATCAAAACACGCGGACTATCGAGTAACATCTTTGCCGGACAATACCACACCGCCTTCAAAGGGCGGGGCATGGCGTTCTCGGAGGTGCGCGAATACCAATTTGGCGACGACATACGCGACATCGACTGGAATGTGACCGCCCGCTTCAACAAGCCCTACATCAAGGTGTTCGAAGAGGAGCGCGAGCTGACGGTGATGCTGCTGGTCGATGTGTCTGCCAGCCTGGACTTCGGAACCGTCAGGCAGATGAAGAAGGAGATGCTCACCGAGATTGCTGCCACGCTGGCGTTCTCTGCCATTCAGAACAACGACAAGATTGGCGTCATCTTCTTCTCCGACCGCATCGAGCAATTTATCCCGCCCAAGAAAGGGCGCAAGCACATCCTCTACATCATCCGCGAACTGCTCGACTTCCGGGCACAAAGTACCCGGACGGACATCAGGCTGGGACTGGAATACCTCACCAACGTGATGAAGCGCCGCTGCACCGCCTTCCTGCTCTCCGACTTCATCGACCAAAAGGGTTTCAAGAACGCCATGGTGATTGCCAACCGCAAGCACGACGTGGTGGCTGTGCAGGTCTACGACCGCCGGGTGGAGGAGCTGCCTGCCATCGGCATGATGAAGATACGCGATGCCGAAACCGGACACGAGCAATGGATAGATACCTCCTCGCGTGCCGTGCGGCGCGCACACCACGACTGGTGGGTGAACCGACAGTCGGAACTCAAGGAGATATTCACCCGCAGCAACGTCGACAATGTATCGGTACGTACCGACCAGGACTACGTGAAAGCGTTGATGAGCCTGTTTGCCAAACGAAATTAATCACCAGACAATGAAACAACTGTTGCTACTGATCATGGCGCTGCTGCCGGGCAGCCTGCTCACCGTCGATGCCGCGGCACAATCGCCCGTCACGGTGGAGGCACGCATCGACTCGTTGCAAATCCTCATCGGCGACCAGGCAAACATCGACCTGCGCGTGGCGCTCGATGCCGGTAAACGGGCGCTCTTCCCCGCCTATCGCGACACACTGGTGCACGGCGTGGAGATCGTGAACACGGCAAAGCCCGACACTGCCTATCTGGACAACCGCAAACGGATGGAGATTACGCAGCGCTACACCATTACCTCCTTCGACGGCGGACTGTACTACCTCCCCCCCATGGAGGTGATGGTAGACAGCATTGCCTACCGCTCGCAGTCGCTGGCGCTGAAGGTGTACGACGTGGAGGTCGACACAACCAACGTCGATCGCTTCTTCGGTCCCAAGGGTGTCATGCAGCCTCCGTTCGTGTGGGAAGACTGGTATGGCGTGCTCACCTGCGGGGGATTGCACATCCCCTTCTCGCTCCTGCTGCTCTATCTCATCAAGCGCATCATGGACAACAAGCCCATCATCCGCAAGGTCAAGCTCACCCCCAAGGTGCCGCCCCACAAGCTCGCCATGCAGGAGATAGAACGCATCAAGAGCGAAAAGCTGTCGCAGAAGGAGGAACCCAAAGCCTACTATACCGAGCTGACCGATGCGCTCCGCACCTACATCAAAGACCGCTTCGGTTTCAATGCGCTGGAGATGACCTCCTCCGAGATTATCGACAGGCTGCTTCAGCTCAAGGACGAGCGTGCCATAGCCGACCTGAAGGAACTCTTCCTGACCGCCGACCTGGTGAAGTTTGCCAAGCACCACCCCCTGCTCAATGAGAACGATGCCAACCTGCTCAATGCCATCGACTTCATCAACGAGACCAAGGAGCAGATAGACGAGAACGCCAAACCGCAACCCACCGAGATTACGGTTATCGAGAAGCGTCCGCTCCGTACGAAGATTATACTGGGCGTAAGCATCGCCGTCATTGGATGCGGACTGCTTGCCTCCCTTCTGTATATAAGTGTGAATCTGTATAATTACTTTGCTTAGACATGGTTTTTGCCAATATAGAATGCCTGTTACTGCTGCTGTTGCTTGTACCATATATTATATGGTATGTGCTCAAGCAGAGAACCAGTGAAGCGACGCTTCAGATCTCGGATGCCCACGTGTACGCCAAGACGCCGAAGAGCTACAAGAACTACTTGCTGCATGTTCCGTTTGTGTTGCGCATCGTGGCGCTGACGCTTATCATCGTGGTCTTGGCACGCCCGCAGACTACCGACAGCTGGCAGAACAGCGAGATTGAAGGCATCGACATCATGCTCGCCATCGACGTGTCGACCAGTATGCTTGCCCAAGACCTCAAGCCCGACCGCCTGGAGGCTGCCAAGACGGTGGCTGCCGAGTTTATCAACGGTCGCCCCAACGACAACATCGGCATCACCCTCTTTGCCGGCGAGAGCTTCACGCAGTGCCCCCTGACCGTCGACCATGCCGTGCTGCTCAACCTGCTGAAGAACGTCAAGTGCGGCTTGATTCAAGACGGTACTGCCATCGGCGTGGGCATGGCAAATGCCGTGGCACACCTCAAGGACAGCAAAGCCAAGTCGAAGGTGGTCATCCTGCTCACCGACGGCGTGAACAACCGGGGCGATGTGTCGCCCATGACTGCCGCCGAGATTGCCAAGCAATACGGTATCCGTGTCTATACCATCGGCGTGGGAGCCAACGGCATGGCGCCTTACCCCCTCCAGATAGGCAACACCGTGCAGTATATCAACACGCCGGTGGAGCTGGACGAGAAGATGCTGACCGACATTGCCGCCACCACCGAAGGCAACTACTTCCGTGCCACCAGCAACAGTAAGCTCGAAGAGGTCTACCGGCAGATCGACAAGCTCGAACGCACCAAGCTCAACGTCAGGGAGTTCAGCAAACGCGAAGAGGAGTACCGCTGGTTCGCCCTCGCCGCCCTGCTCTGTCTGCTTGCCGAGGTGCTGCTCCGTAACACAATACTTAAAAAGATTCCTTAGCCATGTTTCGATTCGAAGAATCCGCATATCTCTACCTGTTGGCAGTGCTGCCCTTCCTGGCAGCGCTCTACTTCTACTCCAACTACCGGCGCCGCTGCGCCATACGGAAGTTTGGCGACCCCGCGCTGATGGCTCATCTCATGCCCGATGTCTCCCGCTACCGCCCGGGCGTGAAGTTCTGGTTCACCTTTGCCGCCATCGCCCTGCTCGCGGTGGTGCTGGCACGTCCGCAGTTCGGCTCAAAGCTCGAAACGGTGAAGCGGCAGGGGATAGAGGTGGTTATTGCCCTCGACATCTCCAACTCCATGCTGGCACAGGATGTGCAGCCCAGCCGGTTGGAAAAAGCCAAACGCCTCGTGTCACAGTTGGTGGACAAGATGGAGAACGACAAGGTGGGCATGATTGTCTTTGCCGGCGATGCCTTTACCCAACTGCCCATCACGAGCGACTACATCTCTGCCAAGATGTTCCTCGAATCCATCAGTCCGTCGCTCATCTCCAAGCAGGGTACTGCCGTCGGGGCGGCGCTCAACCTCGGTATGCGCAGCTTTACTGCCAATAAGGAGGTGGGGCGAACCCTCATTGTCATCACCGACGGTGAGAACCACGAGGGGGGAGCCGTAGAAGCTGCCAAGGCGGCTGCCGAAGCCGGCATACAGGTCAACGTGCTGGGCGTGGGTATGCCCGACGGTGCCCCCATCCCCATGGAGAACAGCAACGACTACCGCCGCGACAAGGACGGTAACGTGGTGGTGACCCGCCTCAACGAAGAGATGTGCCGCGAGATAGCCAAAGCCGGGAAGGGCATCTACGTACATGTTGACAACTCCAACGCGGCACAGCGCGCCATCAGTCAGGAGATAGACAAGATGGCGAAAGCCGATGTGGAGACACAGGTCTACACCGAGTTTAACGAGCAGTTCCAGTCCGTAGCATGGATTGTGCTGCTGCTCTTGCTGGTCGAGATGCTGATTCTGGAACGCAAGAATCCGCTGTTCCGCAACATACACCTGTTCAGAAAGGAGGAAAAAGAATGAGAACAAGACGTATCCTGCTCGCCATTGCCCTGCTGGCAACCACTGTCGCCGCCTCTGCCCAGAAGGCGGAACGCGACTACCTGAGGCGGGGCAACCGCGCCTACAAGGACAGTACCTTCGTCAATGCCGAAGTGAACTATCGCAGAGCCATCGACGCCAACCCCTCGTCTGCCGTCGGCATGTACAACCTGGGCAATGCGCTGCTCCTCCAAAACAAGCCCAAGGATGCCATGGAGGAGTACTCGCTGGCTGCCAAGATAGAAAAGGACAAATCCAAGCTGGCGCAGATCTATCACAACATGGGCGTGATGTTCCTTGTCGGCAAAGACTACGCCCAAGCGGTAGATGCCTGCAAGGAGGCGCTGCTCAACAACCCCAAGGACAACGAAACCCGCTACAACTATGCCCTGGCAAAGAAACTGCTTAAAGAGCAACAGCAGCAGCAACAAAATCAGGACAAGCAGCAGCAAGAGCAGGAGCAGCAAGAACAGGAGAAGAAGGAGCAGGAGAAGAAACAAGACCAACAGCAACAGCAAGACCAGCAGCAACAGCAACAACAAAACCAGATGTCCAAAGAGAATGCCGAACAGATGCTGCAATCTGTGATGCAGGACGAGAAAGACACACAGGACAAGGTGAAGAAGCAGCAGGTGATTATGCAGAGCGGCAAATTAGAGAAAGACTGGTAACTCAGAAGCAGAATACAGATGAATATGAAGAAGATATTACTCTTATGGATAGCATGGACAGCCGTTTGTCTGCAGGCTACAGCCGACGACAAGGTCTCGTTCACCATCTCGGCGCCCGAGGTCGTGGTAGTGGGCGATCAATTCCGACTGTCGTACAAGGTTACCACCCAGGACGTGCGCGACTTCCGCGCGCCCGCCTCCATCACCGGATTCGACATCCTGGCGGGTCCCTATGATTCGCGCGAGACCAGTATGGTCAGCATCAACGGGGTCTCGACCAGCGAATCGAGCATCACTTACAACTATACCCTGATGGCTACCGCCGAAGGGGATTTCACCATTCCTGCCGCCACCATCATGGCGGGCGGCAAACAGCTCATCTCCAACTCGGCAAAGATCAAAGTGCTGCCTGCCGACAAAGCGGGTAGCGCCGGTAGCGGAGCCGCAGGCGGCAACAGTCGGCAGGGCGGCAGCGGGCAGTCTGCCCGAAGCGATGCCTCCATCGGCAACGACGAACTGTTTGTCACTGCCACCGCCAGCAAGACGTCGCTCTACGAGCAGGAGGCATTTGTGCTCACCTATAAGATCTATGTTGCTGCGATCAACCTGCGCGCGCTGGATCCTAAGCTGCCCGACTTCAAGGGATTCCAATCGCAAGAGGTGGAGCGACCTAACGACCTCCGCTGGACACTCGAACACTACAAGGGGCGCAACTACCAGACCGCCGTCTATTTTCAGTATGTGCTTTTCCCGCAACAGTCGGGCAAGCTCACCATCGACCCCGCACGCTTCGAAGCCACCATCACCCGTCCCGTGGCGACCCCAGACCCGTTCGACTTCTTCAACGGCGGCAGCAACTATGTGGCGGTGAAGAAGGTGCTGATGACACCCAAGATAACCCTCGACGTGAAGCCCCTGCCCGACGGCAAGCCTGCCGGATTCTCGGGGGGCGTGGGCAACTTCGACATCTCGTCGACCATCAATGCCAACACCGTCAAGACCAATGACGCCGTGACGGTCAAGGTGGTGATCTCGGGCACCGGCAACATGAAGCTGCTGGGCAATCCCGAAATGAGGTTCCCCGAAGAGTTCGAGGTGTACGACCCCAAGGTGGAGAACAAGTTCCGGCTCACCTCCGGCGGACTGACGGGCAGCAAGGTCATCGAATATCTTGCCATCCCCCGCAACGCCGGTACGTTCAAGATTCCGGGTGTGACCTTCAGCTACTTCGACCTCAAAAGCAAGAGCTACAAAACGCTCACCACCGAGGAGTACACCCTCAACGTGGAGAAAGGCAAAGGCAATGCCACCGAGACCATTGCCAACTTCACCAACAAGGAAGAGCTGAAGGTGCTCAACGAAGACATCCGTTTCATCAAGCAGAACAAGGTCACGCTCACTCCGCGAGGCAGCTTCTTCTTCGCTTCGCTCACCTACTGGCTGCTCTATCTGGTGCCGGCGCTGCTCTTCCTGCTCTTCTTTGCAGGCTACCGCAAGCAGATTGCCGCCAATGCCAACGTGGTGAAGATGCGCACCAAGAAAGCCAACAAGGTTGCCGTGCGCCGGCTCAAGCAAGCCGGCAAGCTGCTGTCGGAGAACAAGAAGGATGCCTTCTACGACGAGGTGCTCAAGGCGCTGTGGGGGTACATCAGCGACAAACTCAACATCCCGCTCTCGCGCCTGTCGAAAGACAACATCGAAGAGGAACTGCGCAAGTACGGCGCAAGCGACGAGGTGATAAGGGAGTTCATCGCCGCCCTCAACAACTGCGAGTTTGCCCGCTTCGCGCCGGGCGACGACAACCAGGCGATGGACAAGGTCTATGCCGAGTCGCTGGCTATCATCGGTAAAATAGAAAATTGATAAAGGTATGAAGAAGATATTCCTGTTTATGCTCTGCTTGCAGGCGGCAATAACGACCCGGGGACAGGAGGCGGTTGCCGTGCCGGTCAACGATTCGTTGGCTGCCCCGCAGCCAACGACCGCTGCCGCCCCGCAGCAATATGACGAGCTGAAGGCTGCCGGCGACAGCGCCTACATGCACAACGACTATGCCGCTGCCATCGAAAGGTACGAGGCGCTGCTCAAGGAGGGCGAATCGCCCGTGCTCTATTACAACCTGGGCAACAGCTACTACAAGTCGGACGACATTGCCCGCGCCGTGCTCAACTACGAACGGGCGCTCCTGCTCGCCCCCGGCAATGCCGACATCCGCGCCAACCTGGAGATTGCCCGCGCCAAGACCGTCGACAAGGTGATGCCCGTGCCCCGCATCTTCTTCGTGGCATGGACGATGTCGCTCATCAACATGCTGGGCGCCGACCAGTGGGGCAGGGTGGCAGTGGTTGCCTTCTTCCTGCTGCTGGCATCGTTCTGTCTCTACCTGCTTGCCAAGCAGGTGAGGTGGAAGAAAGCCGGATTCATCGTGATGATTGCCTGCCTTGTCGTCACCCTGCTCGGTAACCTCTTCGCCTTTCAGCAGAAAAGGAAGCTGACCGAGCGCAACGATGCCATCGTGCTCACCCCCAGCGCAACGGTACGCAGCACGCCCAGCGAGAGCGGCACAAGCCTCTTCGTGCTGCACGAGGGCAGAAAGGTGGAGGTGAAAGACCGCACCATGCGCAACTGGTGGGAGATCAGGCTCGAAGACGGAAAGGTGGGCTGGCTGCCTGCCGAATCCATAGAGATCATCTGACCATGACTCCCAACGCGAACCCTCAACAACCTGAGCAATGAAGATACGGGTAGGCTTTGGCTACGATGTGCATCGGTTAGTCGCCGGACGCGAACTCTGGCTGGGAGGCATCCGCATTGCCCACGAGAAGGGCTTGCTGGGACACTCCGATGCCGACGTGCTGATACATGCCCTCTGCGATGCCCTGCTGGGCGCTGCCAACATGCGCGACATCGGTTACCACTTCCCCGATACGGAAGGCGAATACAAGGGCATCGACAGCAAGATACTCCTGAAAGAGACGGTGGCGCTGATAGCCGGAAAGGGCTATCGGGTAGGCAACGTCGATGTCACCGTTGCTGCCGAACGCCCCAAGCTCAAAGCGCACATCCCTGCCATGCAGCAAGTGCTTGCCGAGGTGATGGGCATCGACCCCGACGACGTATCCGTCAAGGCAACGACCACCGAAAGGCTCGGATTCACCGGCAGGGAGGAAGGAATAGCCGCCTACGCCACCGTGCTGATTCATCAATACCAAGGTTAACTATTAATCCCAATCAAGTATGAAAAAAAGAAACCTGCTCCTCTCCCTTGCCCTGCTCACCACAGTCCCGGCAGCGGCACAAACGGAGGTCACCGCCGGCATCACCCGCGGCAAAGAATATGGCGTGACCTACATATTGCCCAAGACGGAAATCGTACTGACGGTGCAGACCACCAGACACACTTATACCCCGGGCGAGTTTGCCCGGTACGCCGAACGCTACCTGCGGATGAGCAACGTATCGACCGAGGCGGATACCTACTGGACGCTGGATAAGGTGGAAACCGCCGTTACCGGCGTGCCCGACAGGGACAACGTCTACTTCGTCAGGCTCAAGGACAAGACCGTAGCCCCGCTCATCGAGCTGACCAAAGACGGCATCGTCTGCTCCGTCAACATGCCGTTGGGCAGTGCGCAGCAGGCGGGCGTGCTGCCTGCCGACCCCGTAACGGAGCCGGTCGTGCTGCCCGAAAGCCAGGTCGACCCGCGCAGCTTCCTCACCGAGGAGATACTGATGGCAAACTCCACCGCCAAGATGGCAGAGCTGGTTGCCAAGGAGATATACACCATCCGCGACACCAAGAACGCCCTGACGCGCGGCGACGCCGACAACATGCCCAAGGACGGCGAACAGCTCAAGGTGATGCTTGCCAACCTGACCGTTCAGGAACATGCCCTGACTGCCCTGTTCCTGGGCAAATCCACGACCGAAACGGTCGGCTCCACCTTCCGCGTCGTTCCCAAAGAGATGAAGGAGGGGGTGCCCTTCCGCTTCTCGCAGAAGCTGGGTGTGCTGCCTGACAACGACCTGGCAGGCGAACCGGTCTACCTGACCATTGCCGACCTGCACACCCTCATCATCCCGCCTGCCGCCCCCGCCGACGGGAAGAAAACGCCGCTGCTGGACGGCGTGGCATACAAGGTGCCCGGACGGGCACGCCTCACCGTGAGCTACCAGGGCAAGCTGTTCTACGACGGCGAAATCTCCGTCACGCAGTTCGGCGTGACCGAGTACCTGGCTGCTTCGCTCTTCAACAAGAACAGTGTCATCAAAGTGCTCTTCAACCCTGTCACGGGCGGGTTGCTGAAGGTCGACAGGGAGTAGCTGTATGAAGAAGCAATTCATTACCCTTCTGTTACTGGCGCCGTTGCTGCTGTCGTGCACCGAAAGCGAGCAGCAGCGCCGGCAATTCCTGCACAACAACATTGCCTTTGCCGCGGCACAGGTGAAACGCGCACTGGCAGCCATCGACTCCACCGGCAAGGTGCTGAACCCCGTCACCCTGAAGGATGACGGCAGCGTGTACTACTGCGGTTATAGCGACTGGCGGAGCGGATTTTTCCCCGGCTCGCTGTGGTACCTGTACGAGCTGACGGGCGACACCGCCTTCCTTGCCCGGGCGCGCCGGCACACCCAAGCCATCGAGCAAGCCAAAGCGCTGACCTGGCACCACGACGTGGGCTTTATGGTCGGTTGCAGCTTCGGCAACGGGCTTCGGCTGACGGGTGACACGGCGTATGCCCGTGTGGTGGTGCAGGCAGCCCGCTCGCTCTCGACCCGCTTCCGACCGGCTGCCGGAACGATACAGTCGTGGGACGTGACGCGCGGCTGGCAGTCCGAACGCGGCTGGAAGTGCCCGGTCATTGTCGACAACCTGATGAACCTGGAGCTGCTCTTCGAGGCAACCCGCCTGTCGGGCGACTCCACGTTCTACCGCATCGCCGTCTCGCACGCCGACCGCACCCTGAAAGAGCAGTTCCGACCCGACGGCAGTTGCTATCACGTCGTGGATTATGACCCCGCAACCGGCGAAGTGCGCAGCCGGCAGACCGCGCAGGGCTATGCCGACGAATCGGTCTGGAGCCGCGGACAGGCGTGGGCGATCTACGGATATACCGTGTGCTACCGCGAGACGGGCAACCCAGCCTACCTCGCACAAGCCATTCGCACCTTCGAGTTCATGAAGAACCATCCCCGGATGCCTGCCGACCTGATACCCTACTGGGACATGTCGGCGCCGCACATCCCCAACGAGTTGCGCGACGTCTCTACCGCCGCCTGCATCGCCTCGGCACTCTACGAGCTGTGCACCCTGCACATCCCGCAAGCCGAAGCCTACCGGACGTATGCCGACCGCATCATGGCGTCGCTGGCATCGCCCGCCTACCGCGCCGCCTTGGGCAGCAACGGCAACTTCCTGCTGATGCACTCGGTGGGCAGCATCCCGCACGGGGGCGAGGTAGACAAGCCGCTCAACTACGCCGATTACTACTTCATCGAGGCGCTGAAGCGCGCCAAAGATCCTATTTAACCGGGGAGCTGTTGAGCAGCTCCCTTTCATTTATTTCCCCTATCCCTTGGTAACACAGGTTCGCTGCTAACGGTATCACTCGTAGCCGTATCCGAGTAACACTCGTAGCCGTATCCGAGTAACACTCGTAGCCATATCCGAGTAACACTCGCAGCCATATCCGAGTAACACTCGCAGCCGTATCCGAGTAACACTCGTAGCCGTATCCGAGTAACACTCGTAGCCGTATCCGAGTACTACCCGTTGCTGTATTAGG
>JAISGR010000132.1 GCA_031262995.1 Prevotellaceae bacterium
ATGGAAGGATTCGAAGTGGTGACCATGGATGATGCCTGCGCCGCGGGCGACATCTTCGTGACCTGCACCGGCAACATCGACATCATCCGCATTGACCACATCGAGCGCATGAAAGACCAAGCCATTGTGTGCAACATCGGGCACTTCGACAACGAGATACAGGTCGACGCGCTGAAGCACTATCCGGGCATCAGACACATCAACATCAAACCGCAGGTCGACCGCTACTATTTCCCCGACGGACACAGCATCATCCTGCTGGCAGACGGACGGTTGGTCAACCTGGGATGCGCCACCGGTCACCCGTCGTTCGTGATGAGCAACTCGTTCACCAACCAGACGCTGGCACAGATAGAACTCTACACCAAGCCCTACGAGATTGGCGTTTACTTCCTGCCCAAGCAGCTCGACGAAGAGGTGGCACGCCTGCACCTGAGCAAGCTGGGAGTGAAGCTGACCCAACTTACACCGGCACAGGCTGACTATATCGGCGTAAAGGTAGAGGGACCGTTCAAAGCCGAATACTACAGATATTAGCGATATGAAGAAGTACCTTCCCGACCTGCTGGTCGTCTTGATGTACGCCGTGCTCTCGTTTGCCTATTTCTTCCCGGCAGACATAGAGAACCGCATCCTGTTTCAGCACGATACCACCGCCGGCGCCGGCGCCGGACAGGAGGCAGCCCGGTTCCATCAGGAGACCGGAGAGACCACCCGCTGGACAAACTCTCTGTTTGGCGGCATGCCAACCTATCAGATTGCTCCCAGCTACGACTCCACCCGTCCGCTGACGTGGATTCAGAAAGTGTATCAGCTCTTTCTGCCCACTTACGTCAACCTGACATTTATCCTGATGCTGGGATTCTTCATCCTGCTGCGGGCGTTCGGCATACCGTCGTGGCTGGCTGGGTTGGGAGGATTGATGTGGGCATTCTCGTCCTACTTCTTCATTCTTGTCTCGGCAGGACACATCTGGAAGTTCATCACCCTGGCATACATCCCCCCCACGATAGCCGGCATGGTACTGGCTTATCGGGGCAAGTTGCTGGCAGGCGGATTGGTCACCGCCCTGTTCGTGGCGCTGCAAATCATGTCCAACCACGTGCAGATGAGCTACTACTTCCTGTTCGTCATCCTCTTCATGGTGATTGCCTATCTGGTAGATGCCTACCGGAACAAAACGCTGCCGCAGTTCTGGAGAGCAAGCGGGGTGTTGGTGGTGGCAGCCCTTGTCGGCATCAGCATCAACTTGTCCAATCTGTATCACACCTATAGTTACAGCAAGGAGACCATGCGCGGCAAAGGTGAGCTGGTGGAAACCGGACATGCCGCCGCGCAGAACAGCGGAGGATTAGACAAGAACTACATCACCGGATGGAGCTACGGCATCGGCGAAACGCTGACGCTGCTGGTACCCAACTACAAGGGGAGCGCCTCGGCGCCGCTGGCGCAAAACGAGACAGCCATGGAGAAAGCCAACCCCATGTACATCAGCCTCTATCACCAGCTGCCGCAATACTTCGGCGAGCAGCCGGGCACGTCGGGACCGGTCTACGTGGGCGCGTTCGTGCTCTTCCTGTTCCTGCTGGGCTGCTTCATCGTAAAGGGAGCGATGAAATGGGCATTGGTGGCAGCCACGCTCTTCTCCATCCTGCTGTCGTGGGGCAAGAACTTCATGCCGCTGACCGACTTCTTCATCGACTATGTGCCGATGTACGACAAGTTTCGGGCAGTGTCGTCCATCCTTGTGATAGCCGAGTTCACCATTCCGCTGCTTGCCATCTTCGCGCTGAAGCAGCTGCTCGACACGCCGGCATTGCTGAAGACAGCGCGGAAAGCGGTCTACCTCAGCTTCGCACTGACGGCAGGCGTGGCGCTGCTGCTCTACCTCTCGCCCGGCTTGCTGGGCAACACGTTTGTCCCCGCCCGCGAGGCACAGATGCTTCAAGGGGCGGTGGAACAGAACATGGTACCGGCATCCGAGCTTGCCGGCATCCTACAAAATCTGGGAGAGGTGCGCGCCGCCATGGTCAGCCGCGATGCGCTCTACAGCTTTGTCATCATCGGGGTGAGCGTGGCGCTGCTGTGGCTCTATTCGATAGGCAAGCTCAACAAGTCGCTCACGGTGGCGCTGATAGCCGTCATCACGGTGGGTAACCTGTGGGCAGTGAACAAGCGCTATCTCCACGACAGCCAGTTTGTGCCGGACAGCGCACAGACCGAAAGCTTCAAGCAGTCGGCTGCCGATGTCGAGATACTGAAAGACCCTGCGCCCGACTTCCGCGTGCTGAACTTCGCCGGCGACACCTTCAACGAGAACCACACCTCCTACTGGCACAAAAGCATCGGCGGCTACCATGCCGCCAAGCTGCGCCGCTACCAGGAGATGATTGAGCATCACATCAGCCCCGAGATGCAGACCATCGCACAAGCCGGCGGCAACATTGCCAACCTCCATCCCGACGACATTCGCGTGCTGAACATGCTCAACACCCGCTACTTCATCTTTCCCACGCAGGGAGGGAAGGAGGTGGCGGTGTCCAATCCGTACAGCTACGGCAATGCCTGGTTCGTTTCGGGCGTGCGCTATGTGTCCGGCGCCAATGCCGAGATAGACGCCCTCAGCGAGATCGTGCCCACCGATAGCGCCGTGGTCGATGTCCGCTTCAGGGAGGCATTGCAGGGCATCACCGCCTCGCCCAAGGACTCGCTCGCCGCGATCCGGCTGACCGCCTACCAGCCCAACCACCTGGTGTATGCCGCCGACAATGCCCGCGACGGCATCGCCGTCTTCTCCGAAATCTATTACCCCCACGGCTGGAGCGCCACCATCGACGGACAGCCGGCTGCCATTGCCCGTGCCGACTACATCCTGCGCGCCATGCACATACCCGCCGGCAAACACGTGGTAGAGATGCGCTTCGACCCCGCGAGCCTGCACATCACCGAAGGGATAGCCTATGGCGGATGGGCGCTGTTGCTCTGCGGTGCAGTCGGCTTCATGCTGCTAATTGTCCGTAAAAAGAGATAAAATGATAGACAACTCCGAACTCAAGTTGCGGCGTGACAAGATTCGCGCCCTGATGGAAAAGCGCGACATCGATGCCGCGCTCATTACCTGCAATGTGAACTTGCTCTACACCGTAGGACGGATTGTGAGCGGGTATCTTTACCTGCCGGTCGATGCACCGGCGCACTTCTTCATGAAGCGTTCGCACATGCCCGAAGGCAACCGGATACACGCACTGCGCAAGCCCGAACAGATCAGCGGCATGCTCGATGCCATGGGTATTGCCGCGCCCCGCCGGCTGATGCTTGAGGCAGACGAGCTGTCGCACACCGACTACCTGCGGCTGGCTGCCTGCTTCCCGCAAGCAAAGATAGAGAACGCCACCCCGCTGATTCGGCAGGCACGCAGCATCAAGACCCATTACGAAATCGAACTCTTCCGCCGTTCGGGCATCATGCATGCCTGGGCATACGGACGCATCCCTTCGGCTTACCGACCGGGCATGACCGACCGCGACCTCTCCATCGAGGTAGAACGGGTCATGCGGCAGGAAGGCTGTCTGGGCATCTTCCGCACCTTCGGACAAAGCATGGAAATCTTCATGGGCAGCCTGCTCACGGGCGACAATGCCGGCATCCCCTCGCCTTACGACTTCGCACTGGGCGGCGAAGGGCTGGATCCTTCACTGCCCGTAGGCGCCAACGGAACGCCGCTGCGGGCGGGACAAACCGTGATGGTGGACATGGGCGGCAACTTCTTCGGCTACCTGAGCGACATGAGCCGCACATTCACCATCGGACAGGTGTCGCAAAAGGTGATCGACGCCCACAGTGTTTGTCTGGAGATAGAAGAAGAGATGATGTACCATGCCGCTCCCGGCACAGTCTGCGAGACGCTGTACGACAATGCCCTCCGCCTTGCCGAGCAGCACGGTTTTGCCGACCGCTTCATGGGCACAGCCCGCCATGCCGGGTTTGTGGGACACGGCATCGGCTTGGAAATCAACGAACCGCCCGTGCTGGCGCCGCGCATGAAGCAGGAGCTGGAAGAGGGAATGGTGTTTGCCTTCGAACCCAAAATCATTATGCCCGGCGTAGGACCGGTAGGCATCGAGAACTCGTGGTTGGTCACTTCCGACGGCGTGGAACGGCTCACACCCGGGGCAGGGACAATGGTTCCGCTGGGGTAAAGCAACCGCCCTTAAAAAAATCAGGAATGATGAAATTGATGGACGAAGAAGCGGTTAAACACATCCGCATGGGTGCGTACAACTACACGCTGCCCGACGAACGCATCGCCAAATATCCGTTGACGGAACGCGACCAAGCCAAGCTGTTGATTCGTAACCAAGCGGGAGCAATCAGCGAGGATACCTTTGCCAACCTGCCCGCTTACCTGCCCCCCGAAAGCCTGCTGGTGTTCAATAACACCAAAGTGATACAAGCCCGGCTCCACTTCCGCAAGGAGAGCGGCGCTTTGATAGAGATATTGTGCCTGGAACCTGTTGCCCCTGCCGACTATGCACTCAACTTCCAGCAGACGGCGCATGTCGGCTGGCTCTGCATGATAGGCAATCTGAAGAAGTGGAAGGAGGGAACGCTGCGCCGCGAACTGACCGTGAAGGGGCTTCCCGTCACCCTCACCGCTGCGCGCGGCGACCTGCACGGCGCCGGCTATCGCGTTGACTTCGGGTGGGATAACCCTGCCCTCACCTTCTCGGACATCCTCGAAGCCTTTGGCGAACTGCCCATCCCGCCCTACCTGAATCGCGACGCGGAGGAGAGCGACAAGGCTGATTATCAAACCGTCTACTCCAAAGTGGAAGGCTCGGTAGCCGCCCCCACTGCCGGTCTGCACTTCACGCCGGCACTGCTGGAGCAGCTGCGCGGGCAAGGGGTGAGCATGCAAGAACTGACCCTGCACGTTGGCGCCGGGACTTTTAAGCCTGTGAAAAGTGAAGAGATAGGTGCGCACGACATGCACACCGAACATTTCTCCGTGACGCTGGAGACCGTCGAAGCGCTGGCGGCAGGCAAGCGGATCATTGCCGTGGGTACCACCTCGGTGCGTACCCTCGAGAGCTTGTCTGTGCTTGCCCGGCGAGCCGTGTCCGCCCTGAAAGAGCATCGGGCGATGGATGTGCGGGTGGAACAGTGGGATGCCTACCGCGAATATGACGGCACGGTATGCACGCGCGATGCGTTGCGCGAACTCGGCGCCTACATGACCCTTCACCACATGGAGGTGTTGCATGCCAGCACCCGCCTCATCATTGCTCCCGGCTACAGCTACCGCCTTGTCGACGGCATGATTACCAACTTCCACCAGCCGGGCAGCACCCTGTTACTGCTTGTTGCCGCATTCATGCAGCACAAAGAGGAATGGCGCAAGGTGTATGAATATGCCCTTGCGCACGACTTCCGCTTCCTGAGCTATGGCGACGGTTCGTTGCTATTGAACGTTTAGGACGAGGGTGTGTCAAAAGTCCCTTTTGGGACTACGACCTTAGTCCACCTCTGGACTACGCCTTAGCCCACCTCTGGACTACGACCCTAGTCCGATTCTTGACACATCCTCCTGCGGTGTTTAGAAGTGCAGCACCACGTCTTTGCCGCTGAACGAGCTGATTGTAGCTGTGGTGTCTTTCATGTAGAGCACCAGCGTGTTGGCATCGTCGGCAGAATACATGGATTTCAGACTGGGATTGGCATCGATCATGCTCTGCTTGGCTTCGCGGCGTGTGTCTTCGAGCAGAGAGGTGGCGATGCGTATCCATTGTTGTCCGTTGAAAGCGCAGATTTCGGCTTTCGGATTCTTGGCGAGCTGTTTGGCTACGCGTTTGCTCTTGCCGGTCTGTATGTACAGCTTTCCGTCGAATATGTGTGCCGTGCCGAAGGGGCGCACGCGCGGTTGGTCGCCATCGACGGTGGCAAGGTAGTAAGTGCCGCATTTCTTCAGAAACTCGTACGTCTGTTGCATGGCATCAGCTTTGGCTTTGTCGGAAGTAGCCTGTTGGGCAAGCACGGAGAGTTGCACGGAGAGCAACATCATCAGGAAAATTACTGTCTTTTTCATCTTTTTTCTTTGTTTATTAGGGGGTTATTGTTTGAAGTGTCAAAGATAGTTGAACCGACACACACATCCGCTGCCTTGCCGGTTTTTTTAGTATTTTTATGGAACAGGCGGGGAGCCGGAGATCATCCGACGACAAGCTGCTCAAGCCTGATCGCGCAACTTACTGTGGTCCCTAATACAGCAAGCTGCTGTAGCCCAACGTGCGTTCGACCTAAGCCGCAGGCTGAAGGAGATCTACGCCACTACTGTCCCGCTACCTTGATATGACCATATCACGATGCTTGATATGACTATATCAAAGTGTTTGATATGACCATATCACGGTGTTTGATATGACCATATCAC
>JAISGR010000133.1 GCA_031262995.1 Prevotellaceae bacterium
GCCGTTGGTGCCTTTCTCGCGGATGATGGCGGCACGTACGCCACTTGCTTCGCGGTCGGGGCTGATGCTATATTGCGAGAGCTTGCCGGTGAAGTCCGGGGCAAAGTTCAGTTCCAGCGGTTGCATCTTGTAGTGCTCGAACCGCTCTTGTGCCTTGCCGTTCATGGACTGACGGCGGTCGAGCAGGTAGGAAGATGCGTACCAGATGTCGCGCAGGTAGTCGATGCCGAACTGGTAGGTGTATCCCGCTTTCGTTGCCAGGATGTGGCGTTCGTCGGCTGGTTTGCCTAATGCGATGTAGCCCACACCGGCATCATCGAGCAGTTGTTCGACTCCGGCTTTGTGCTTGTTGCCCACCTGAACCACAATGCCGGGTGTTTCCGCAAAGAGAACCTTCAGGAGGTCTTTTTCGACAAATCCGTCGAGGTCAATATCCATGCCGCCTTCCATGTTGGCAAAGCACATCTCGAGCAGGGTGGTGATGAGTCCGCCTGCCGATATGTCGTGCCCGGCGAGCAACCATCCGCGTTCTACCAGCTTCTGCACGGCGTCGAATGCCTGGCGGAAGTAAGCGGCATCCCGCACGCAAAGCACATCGCTGCCCACTTTCCCCAGCGACTGGTTGAAGGCTGAACCTCCCAGCCGGAGGCTGTCGAAGCTGAAGTCGATGTGATACAGGGTACTGTCGGGGTCGTTCACCAGCACGGGAGAGACTGTCTTCTTGACGTCCGACACTTCGCCGGCTGCCGAAACAATGACGGTGCCCGGGGCGATGACCTTGCTCCCGTCGGGATATTTCTGTGTCATGGAGAGCGAGTCCTTGCCCGTGGGTACATTGATTTGCAAGGCACAGCAGAAATCGCTCAGCGCCTCGACGGCTGTGTAGAGGCGTGCATCTTCGCCTTCCTGCGAGCGGCAAGGCCACATCCAGTTGGCAGAGAGGGAGACGCTGTTCAATCCGTCGGCAAGGGGGGTAAGGACAATGTTGGTCAGCGCTTCGCTCACTGCCAGTATGCTGCCGGCGGCAGGGTCGGCAAGGGCAGCTTGGGGCGCATGTCCGATGGCGGTGGCAATGCCTTTCACGCCCCGATAGTCGAGGGCAACCACGCCGCAGTCGCTCAAAGGAAGTTGCAGTTCGCCCTGGCATTGTTGACGGGCTACCTTGCCGGTCACGGAACGGTCGACCTTGTTGGTGAGCCAGTCTTTGCAGGCAACAGCCTCGAGTTGCAGTACGTCGGTGAGGTATTCGTGAAGTTTCTCCTTATTATATATAGGGTCGGCATAGTTGCGTTCCACCGTCTTGTCTATCATGTAGGTCTTGGGCGACGAGCCGAACATCTGACTCACGGCAAGGTCGAACGGGCGCACGCCGTCGGCTTGCACAAAGGCGAAGCGCCGGTCGCCGGTGGTTTCGCCCACTACGTACATCGGGGCACGTTCGCGCGCTGCCACGCGGTGTACGTGGTCGATGGCATCTTCCTTGACCAGCAGTCCCATGCGTTCCTGACTTTCATTGGCAATGATTTCTTTGGCAGAGAGGGTTTGGTCGCCGATGGGCAGCTTGCTCATGTCGATTTCTCCGCCGCACGCTCCCACCAGCTCGGAGAGGCAGTTGACGTGTCCTGCCGAACCGTGGTCGTGAATGGACACCACGGGATTGTTCTCTTCTTCGCACAAGGCACGCACCACGTTGTAGGCGCGTTTCTGCATCTCGGCATTGGCACGTTGCACGGCGTTCAGCTCAATGCCGCTGCTGTATCTGCCGGTATCTACCGACGACACGGAGCCGCCGCCCAGCCCGATGCGATAGTTGTCGCCTCCCATGACCACAATCTTATTGCCCAGTTCGGGGTCTTCCTTCAGACAGTCGCGACGGGTGCCGTAGCCCACGCCGCCTGCCAGCATGATGACCTTGTCGTAACCATACGTTTCGCCGTTCTCGGCATGTTCGAAGGTGAGCACCGATCCGCAGATGAGCGGCTGTCCGAACTTGTTGCCGAAGTCGCTGGCACCGTTGGATGCCTTTATCAATATCTGTTCGGGTGTCTGGTAGAGCCATTGGCGCACGGGCAGCAGCTCTTCCCACGGGCGGTTCTCGTCGGTGCGCGGATAGGAGGTCATGTAGACGGCGGTTCCTGCAAGGGGCATGGATCCTTTGCCGCCTGCCATGCGGTCGCGTATCTCTCCGCCGGTACCGGTGGAGGCGCCGTTGAATGGTTCTACGGTGGTGGGGAAGTTGTGTGTTTCGGCTTTCAGAGAAATGACGCTCTGTACCTGTCGGGTGCGGAAATAGTCGGGGCAGGAGTGGTCGGCAGGGGCGAACTGTTCGATAACCGGTCCGTCGGCAAATGCCACATTGTCCTGATAGGCGGAGATAATTTTGTGCGGATGCTCGCGTGTGGTCTTCTTGATGAGTTGGAACAGTGACGATTCACGTTCTACGCCGTCGATGACGAAGGTACCGCCGAATATCTTGTGGCGGCAGTGTTCGGAGTTGATTTGTGCAAAGCCGAACACTTCAGAGTCGGTGAGCAGGCGCCCCAGTTCGTGCTCTACGCCGTGCAGATAGGCTATCTCCTCGGCTGAGAGTGCGAGTCCTTCCTGTTCGTTGTAGGCTTCCAGATTCTCTATGTGCAGGATGGGGGCAGGTTGGCGGTGGGTGGTAAACACCTCTCCGTTCAGACCTTTGTACATGCGTTGCAGCATGGGGTCGTATTGGGCATGTTCGTCGGCTACGGGGAAATACTCTTCGATGCGGGTGATGTCGGTCAGTCCCATGTTCTGAGTGATTTCTACGGCGTTGGTACTCCAAGGGGTAATCATTTCCCGACGCGGACCGACAAAATATCCTTGCAGGTTCTCTTCAATTTCGGGGGTGGCTTCCCCAAAGAGCCAGCCCAGTTTGTCGCAGTCGGCAGCTTGTATGGTCTGGTTACAGGCTACGGCAATCACGCTTTGCGAAGGCGTTCTAAAGAAGTATATCATAATGCTTAACGTGTTATGGATTCACTAATCTTGGTGATGCGAGGCGCAAAAATACACTATTTATTTTGATTTGGATTTGTAGGGACATTATTTTATTTTAATCCGTCCCGTCTGTGTGACATTGTGTCGCCAAAAGCACAAAAACACCTGCTATCGTGCGGTTCCGTAAAATCTTGCTTATATTTGCGGCGTTAACGTAAAGAAACAGAAGTATGAGTAAATTCATTAATCCATTAACCGATTACGGATGGAAGGCTATTTTCGGAAGAGAGACGAGTAAGCCTGTCCTTATCGGAATCCTGAATGCCTTGCTGGAAGGCGAAAAAGTGATAGAGGATTTAGTCTTCCTCGATAAGGAGCAGCAACCCGAGATGTCGGGAGGACGCATGTATGTGTATGACATTTATTGTCGAACCAATACCGGAGAGCACATCATCATAGAGATGCAGAGAGAATCTCAGGTGTATTTTAAAGACCGTGCCTTGTTCTATACCGCCGCCGCCATCGTCAACCAAGGTCGACCGGGTGACTGGAAGTATCAATTTGACGCTGTTTATGGCGTGTTCTTTCTCGATTTCCGGTTATCGGACAGCCATGGCGAGGTGGTTACCGACGTCATTATGGCAGACCGCAAGACCGGCGAGATGTTTAACGACAAGCTTCGGCAGATATTCATCTCTCTGCCGAACTTTACGCTTCAAGAAGATGAATGTAAAACCCAATCCGAACGTTGGATTTATGTGCTAAAGAATATGGAAACATTTGATCATTTGCCGTTTACGGAAGACATTCCGGTGATGCGGGAGCTGGAGAAGATCATCGCTGTCACTTCCATGGATCCCGAGCAGCATGGTTTGTATCAAGCCAGTCTTAAAGCCTATCGGGATAACTATGCAGTGTTATCGTACAAGGTGGAGGAGGGCATAGCCATAGGTGAAGCGCGGAGCGAAGCCAAAGTAAAGGCAGCAGAAGAAAGAGCCGATAAGGCTGAAGCTGTTGCCAAGGCAAAAGCTGAAGCGCAGAGGGAACAGGATAAGCTTGCCACCGCCCGCACCCTTAAGGCATCAGGTGTCTCGACAGAGATCATCATGCATGCCACCGGCTTATTGCGCGAAGCCATCGAGCAACTGTAATCCCATGCATTGTTGCGCCGCTTGATGCTGTATCAGGGCTACAGCAACTTGCGACATTAGGCTACCGCAAGTTGTCGTCGGACTATTTTCAGCTCCCCTCCTCGGCGGAAGGAGGGGTATCCTCAGGGGTGAGGTAGTAGGATAAAGATGAGTTTCAGTGCAGGATGTTGAATATCAATTCGCGCATGATGTCTTCGTTGGACACGGCGCTGTTGCCTACGCCTTTCGAGCGGGCGTCGGCGTACCTGATCTCCCCGATGATTTGCATCACTTTCACACCGGTGTAGCGCGACATGGCAGTCATGTATTCCTTGGCAGCCCACGGCGATTTGAGTCCCAGCATGGCGGCGATGCCTTGTTCGGACTTCATCGGCGCGTAGTAGGCGAGCATCAGGTTGGCGTAGAAGCCGAAGAGCAGTGCCAGCGTCATCTGTATGGGGTTGGTTTTGGGGTTCTCGGCGAAGTATTTGATGATTCTGTTGGCTTTCTGCACGTCTTTGACGGCGAGGGCGTTGCGCAGTTCAAAGCCGTTGTACTCCTTGCTGATGCCGATGTTAGTCTCCACTTGTTCGGCGGTAACGCTCTTGGCGCCGCGGGGCAGCGTGATGATGAGCTTGTCCAGCTCACCTGCCAGCCGGCTGAGGTCGGAGCCGACGAACTCGGCGAGCATCTCTGCCGCTTTGGGTTCGATGCCCGCTCCTTGCTGCTTCAGGTAGGCGGCGATGAAGGAGGGCAGGAGCGACTCTTTCAGTTTTTTGGATTCGAACAGGATGCCTGCCTTCTCCACCTCGGCAGCCAGCTTCTTGCGCCGGTCGAGGGCGCCGTGCTTGTGGCAGATGACTAAGATGGTCGACGGCATGGGCTTTTGCAGGTAGAACGACAGGGCATCCATGCTCCTGATGTTTTGTGCTTCGCGCAGCACGATGACCTGCCGCTCTGCCATCATGGGGTATCGCTTGGCGGCATTGACCACGGCGGCGATGTCGGTTTCGGGCGTGGCGTAGATGATGGTTTGATTGAACTCCTGCTCCTCTGCAGTGAGCACATTGTCGGTGATGTAATCGGAGATGCGGTCGATGTAATACGCTTCCTCGCCCATCAGGTAGTAGACGGGGCGATAGCGCTTTGCCCGCAGCTCTGCCATGATCTCTTCGTAGGTAAATACTTGCTTTGCCACTGTCGTTCTTTGTTGTCGGGGTGCCGGATGAATGATGTTGTATGCGGTGGTTACCAGTCGAACTTGAGGTGTCTGACGGTTTTCTTCTGGTCGATAATCATGCGCAGGGAGGCGATGCCGGTGTCTAAGTGCCCTTTGACGTAGTTCTGTGTCACTGCGGTGTCGCTCTTGTCGGTCTTTACGCCTTCGGGAATCATGGGTTGGTCGGACACCAGCAGGAGCGCGCCGGTGGGTATGTGGTTGGCGAATCCGCAGGTGAAGAGGGTGGCGGTTTCCATGTCGACCGCCATGGCGCGGGTGATGCGCAGGTGCTCCTTGAATGCTTCGTCGTGCTCCCAGATGCGGCGGTTGGTGGTGTAGACGGTGCCCGTCCAGTAGTCGCGTGCATGGTCGCGGACGGCTGAAGAGACGGCACGTTGCAGCATGAAGGAGGGGAGTGACGGCACTTCGGGCGGGAAATAGTCGTTCGATGTGCCTTCGCCGCGGATGGCGGCAATGGGGAGGATGAGGTCGCCGATGGCAGTCTTCTTGTTGATGCCGCCGCACTTGCCCAGAAAGAGGCATGCCTGCGGCTGGATGGCGCTCAGCAAATCCATGATGATGGCGGCATTGGGGCTGCCCATGCCGAAGTTGATGATGGTGATTCCTTCTGCCGATGCCGAAATCATGTTGGCATCTCTGCCCACGACCGGCACTTGGAATTGTTCGGCAAACAGCTCGACGTACTTGTTGAAGTTAGTCAGCAGGATGTACTCGTCGAACTCGTTCAAGGGGCGTTTGGTGTAGCGCGGCAGCCAGTTGGCTACAATTTCTTGTTTGGTCTTCATAACTTTATTACATTTGTTCCCGATTGCGGCGAATATCGCCTATTTGTCAGCAGTTTCGCAAAAGTACTACAAAAAAATAGATGAACAAGAAATGCCCTCACTAAATCTGCCGCCGTTCGATGCGAAGGTGAAACATGCCGAAGGCAAGGCGTTGATTTTCGACATTGTCCGCCGCCGCTACGTTGCCCTCACTCCCGAGGAGTGGGTGCGTCAGCATTTTGTACATTTCCTGATAGAGCACAAGGGGTATCCGCAGGCGTTGCTTGCCAACGAGGTGCAGATCATGCTCAACAACACGGCGAAGCGTTGCGACACGGTGCTCTACCGGCGCGACCTCACCGCCCGCATGATTGTGGAATACAAGGCACCCGAGGTGGAGATTACGCAAGCGGTGTTCGACCAGATTACCCGATACAACCGGGTGCTGCGTGTCGACTATCTCATCGTGAGCAACGGCATCAACCACTATTGCTGCCGGATGGATTACGGGGAGAATCGCTACACTTTCCTGCCGGATATACCGCTGTACACCGAGCTGTAGCCGCGGTTGTCCGTCCGTCCATGCGCCGTTAAATTTCCGCCTATACGCCGATAAATTTCCGTCTATACGTTAATAAATTTCCGTCTATACGCTGATAAACTTCCGCCTATACGTTGATAAACTTCCGCC
>JAISGR010000085.1 GCA_031262995.1 Prevotellaceae bacterium
TTGTTGTACGCGTCCGTCCACAAACAGCGACTTGGACATGCGAAGCACACGACCATCGTAAAATCCCACAATGTCGTGCGGGGTAAACACCTGCTCCCGGTCTGCCGCAAGCAAGGTGATACTGTATTGTTGATTCGTAGGGGTATCCTTGAGAATGATTCCCCCAAATACCAAGGTGTCGCGATTTGCCACAGAATCGCGGTAGACAAGGTAACTCTTGTGACGGTTTTGGGCATTAGAAACCGTAAATGCGCAACATAGCAACACAAAGAGCGTGAGGCATGGGTGGTGTTTCATGAATTAGTAGTATAATGTGTACATTAAATAGATTCCTATGAACAAAGACTACGGGCTGGATGTGCACAAAGATAGTGTATTTATGTGCATAATGATAAACTTTGTTTCATGAAAAACAAGTTCACAGCGATTCAACGTGCAATTTTTCCACGATACGACCGATTCGGTGACTTTTTATCAATAATTAGAGCGTCCGAGGGTGGAGACGAACACCCGGATACCCGCAGCCGGAAGTGTCTACCTGTAAGCGAAGCTGTGTCAAAAATCGGATCAGGGTCGTATACCAGAGGTAGTATAGGGTCGTAGTCCAGAGGTGGACTAAGGTCGTAGTCCAGAGGTGGACTAAGGTCGTAGTCCAGAGGTGGACTAGGGTCGTAGTCCAGAGGTGGACTAGGTCGTAGTCCAGAGGTGGACTAGGTCGTAGTCCAGAGGTGGACTAGGTCATAGTCCAGAGGTGGACTAGGGTCATAGTCCGAAAAGGGGCTTTTTGATACACGCTCTCAGGCGGGTAGCGTGGATGTTACATCCCTCTCATTCTGAATATTCCATAATTCTGTAAATGCCGAATCCGATTCTGGTCGTGATTCTATTATCTTTGCACGCTAAAAAACAGATACTCTAACAATGGCGGAAGAAACAGCATACATCCATGTATATGGTGCAAGGGTGAACAACCTCAAAAATATAGACGCACAAATCCCCCGAAACAGCCTTACTGTCATCACCGGACTGAGCGGAAGCGGCAAATCGTCGCTGGCGTTCGACACCATCTTTGCCGAGGGGCAACGGCGCTACATCGAAACCTTTTCGGCGTATGCACGCAACTTCCTGGGCAACATGGAGCGTCCGGACGTGGACAAAATCACCGGGCTGAGTCCCGTCATCTCCATCGAACAGAAGACCACCAACAAGAACCCGCGCTCCACCGTGGGCACCACCACCGAGGTGTACGACTTCCTGCGCCTGCTCTACGCCCGCGCCGGAACGGCTTACTCCTACCTGTCGGGCGAACGCATGGTGAAGTACACCGAAGAGCAAATCCTCGGACTGATACTCGACCGCTACCACGGACGCCGCATCTACATACTGGCGCCGCTGGTGCGTGCCCGCAAGGGACACTACAAGGAGCTGTTCGAAACCATCCGCAAGAAGGGCTACATCAACGTGCGCGTCGACGGCGAGCTGCGCGAGGCGCTGCCCGGCATGAAGGTAGACCGGTACAAGAACCACGACATCGAGGTGGTGATCGACAAGCTCATCGTGCAGGACAAAGACGATGCGCGCCTGAAGAAAAGCGTCGCCACCGCCATGCAGCAGGGCAACGGCTTGCTGATGGTGCTCGACCTCGACACACAGGAGGTGCGCCATTACAGCAAGCACCTGATGTGCCCTGTGACCGGCCTCTCCTACAAAGACCCGGCACCGCACAACTTCTCCTTCAACTCCCCGCAGGGAGCGTGTCCCCGCTGCAAAGGGCTGGGCATGGTCAACCAGATAGACGTGGACAAGGTGATTCCCGACCGCTCGCTCTCCATTGCCGAAGGGGCGGTGGTGCCGCTCGGGAAGTCGAAGAGCAGCATGATATTCTGGCAGATAGCCGCCCTGCTGGAGAAGTACGACGCCACCCTGAAGACCCCTGTGGCAGAGCTGCCCGACGATGCCATCGACGAGATACTGCACGGTTCGGACGACAGGCTGCGCATCAAGAGCCAGCTCATCGGCACCTCGAGCGATTACTACGTCACCTACGAGGGCATCGTGAAATACATCCGGATGTTGCAGGAGCGCGAAGCCTCCGCCACGGCGCAGAAGTGGGCGGAGCAGTTTGCCAAGACCACCGTCTGCCCCGAGTGTCACGGCGCGCGGCTCAACCGCGAGGCGCTGCACTTCCGCATCCACGACAAGAACATCTACGAGCTGTCGTGCATGGACATCAGCGAGCTGTACGACTGGCTCTCTGCCGTCGACCCCTTTCTGGACAGCAAGCAACGGCAGATAGCCGCCGAGATACTCAAGGAGATACGCACCCGCCTGAAGTTCCTGCTCGACGTGGGACTGGACTACCTGGCGCTCGACCGCGGCTCCGTCTCCCTCTCCGGCGGCGAGAGCCAGCGCATCCGACTGGCTACGCAGATAGGGTCGCAATTGGTCAACGTGCTCTACATCCTCGACGAACCCAGCATCGGACTGCACCAGCGCGACAACCGGCGCCTCATCCACTCGCTCAAGGAGCTGCGCGACATCGGCAACACCGTCATCGTGGTGGAGCACGACAAGGAGATGATGCTGGCAGCCGACTATGTCATCGACATGGGACCGAAAGCCGGACGGCTGGGCGGCGAAGTGGTGTTTGCCGGCACCCCGCAGCAGATGCTGTCGACACACACCCTCACCTCACAATACCTCAACGGCGAGCGCACCATCGAGGTGCCTGCCCGGCGCCGGCAAGGCAACGGGCACGCGCTGGTGCTGCGCGGGGCACGGGGCAACAACCTCAAGGGGGTCGACGCGGTGTTTCCGCTGGGCAGGCTCATCTGCATCACGGGCGTGTCGGGCAGCGGCAAGTCCACGCTCATCAACGAGACGCTGCAACCCATCCTGTCGCAGAAGTTCTACCGTTCACTGCAAGACCCGCTGCCCTACGACAGTCTCGAGGGGATGCAGTACATCGACAAGGTGGTCAACGTCGACCAGTCGCCCATCGGTCGCACGCCCCGCTCCAACCCTGCCACCTACACCAACATCTTCTCCGACATCCGCAACCTCTTCGTGGAGCTGCCCGAGTCGAAGATACGCGGCTACAAACCCGGACGATTCTCCTTCAACGTCAAGGGCGGACGGTGCGAAGCCTGTCAGGGCAACGGATACCGCACCATCGAGATGAACTTCCTGCCCGATGTCTACGTGCCTTGCGAAGTGTGTCACGGCAAACGCTACAACCGCGAAACGCTCGAGGTGCGCTTCAAAGGAAAATCCATTGCCGACGTGCTCGACATGACCATCAACCAGGCGGTGGAGTTCTTCGAGAACGTGCCGCAGATTCTGCACAAGGTAAAAGTGATACAGGAGGTGGGCTTGGGATACATCAAGCTGGGACAGTCGTCGACCACCCTCTCGGGCGGCGAGAGCCAGCGGGTAAAGCTTGCCACCGAACTGTCGAAGCGCGACACGGGCAAGACGCTCTACATCCTCGACGAACCGACCACCGGACTGCACTTCGAAGACATCCGCGTACTGATGGGTGTGCTCAACAAGCTGGTCGACAAGGGGAATACGGTGATTGTCATCGAGCACAACCTCGATGTCATCAAGCTTGCCGACTACCTCATCGACATGGGACCGGAAGGCGGTAAGGGCGGAGGAGAGGTGCTTGCCACCGGCACCCCCGAAGAGGTGGCACAGAGCGACAAAGGCTACACACCCAAGTTCCTGCGAGGCGAGCTGGCATGATTATCGTGCAGAAATTCATTGGTTATAGAATAAAAGCATTACTTTTGTCGCTCTATTAACCAATAACATATCTTTTTGTATGAAGAAGCATGATTTTGTTTTCCTTTTTGTCGTGATCATACTCTTCCTGCCGTTTTTCGTGAGCGATGCCCTGTACGACGGTTACAAGTCGTTCAACGCAGCGCACGGCATGGTGATGAGTTTCATAAAGTTCGGCATACTTGCCACGTTGGGCGAGATGCTGGGACTCCGCATCAGCGCCGGCGTCTATAACCGCAAAAACTTCGGCATCGTGCCCCGCATGGTGGTGTGGGGCATCTTGGGCATGGCGATCAACATGGCGATGATTGTATTCTCGAAGGGGATGCCCCTTTTTCTGGAGCAGATGGGCATGGCAGATGCCTCCACCATCATCAATGGAGACCTCTGCCTGAATAAGGTATGGATTGCACTCTGCATCTCGGTAATGATGAACACCTTCTTTGCGCCCGTCTTCATGACTTTTCACAAGATTACCGACACGCACATCATGGCATGCGGGGGAGGTTTGAAGAGCCTTGTCACCCCTATTCCGATGACAAAGATTATCACCGGGCTGAACTGGAATGTGCAGTGGAACTTTGTCTTCAAGAAAACCATTCCGCTGTTCTGGTATCCGGCGCACACCATTACGTTCCTGCTTCCCGTCGAGATGCGGGTGCTGTTTGCGGCGCTGTTGGGCGTGGCATTGGGCGTATTGCTGGCAGTGGCAGCGCGGAAGAAATAGCTCCGCGCGCCCTACGTGGCTGCCGCGTATTTCCGTTCCAGCTCGGGAAGCTCCATGCCGGTGAAGTAGTCTTCGATGAACGCCCACCGCAGCTCGTCGCTCAGGTGTGAGGTGCCGAAGAAGAACGAAAACAGGGCTATCTGCTCTTGGAATATCTGCTCGTTGCTGTCGAGAATCAGGTTGCGGTATTCACCCGAATCGACGATCCGCTGCAGTTGTTCGGGGTCGCCCAAACGAATCTGCACGCCGGGTGCGCCGCCTCCCTCGACGCTGAACGACAGGCAGTCGAGCATGGAGAGCAGGTTGAGCAGCAGGTTCAAGTCGGAGAACGGGGTGGTATAGAAGAGCAACCGGGTGCCTGCCTTGCCGGTGATGCGCTGCGTGAAGAGCTTCTGGTAGCGCGAGAGCAGCAGGTCGAACCCTTTGGTGACGGTGAACGACAGTTCGTTGGATTCTTTCTTCTTGATGCTGCTGATGTAGCTCACGCTGCGTCCCTCTTCGGTGCGCGACTCGAGCAGCGAACCGATAAACCGCTTGGCAGAGGGCACGTCCATGTTGTGTTTGGCAAACACCGTCCGCAGCTCCTCTTCGTCGAAGCGTCCTTTCGCACTGCGCAGCTTCTCCGAGAGCAACGCCTTCAGGCTGCCGAACAGGGCATCCAACCGCTTCCTTATCTCGTCGGCAGGCACTTTGAGCAACACGTCGTGCCTGCCCACGGCAACGGCACGCGCCCCCTCCAGCAAGGTGCCGTTGTTGAGCTTCTGCCGGAACTCCTTGTAGCCCAGCTCACTGAATTGCTCCTCCCACAAGGTATTGATTGGCACCTTATAGACGTCGTCGGTGCCTTTCACCTTGGTCAGGTAAGCGGCAAATTTGCGGATGAAGAGGTCGCCGGTCTTGTCCTGAATATAACCTTCGGTCAGCAGGTTCTGCGGATAGACCTCCAGCATCTGCGTGCCGAAACGGCGGTTGAGGTCGTCTTCGAGCCACAGCAGCGCGGTTTTGAGCTTCTGCCCCAGCTCCGACTCGTACTCCAGCTTGTTCTTCATGCGGGGCAGCTTGATGACAAACTCAAAGTCGGAGAGCGACAACGTCATCTCCTTCTTCTTCCCTTTCATGTGATACACCTCCATCAGCTTCTTCAGGATGAGCAGCAGCTGCTCCTGCGCAATGGCACTCACGTTATGCAGGCGCTGCATGTAGTAGAAGTCGCGTTCGTGATAGTCGGTAGCAGCCACACCGCGGATGTCGGCATCGCGTGCGGCACGTCCCACCTCCTGGATATAGTCGACAAAGGTGCTGCACGGAGCCACGTGGTAGATACGGTCGATGTCGGCAATGTCGACTCCCATGCCGAACGCCTTGGTGGCAATGATCATGCGCTTGGTGTTCTCCTTGAACTCCTGCACGATGAAGGCTTTCTCTTCCTTCTCCTTCTTGCCGTGATAGGTAGCCACCAGGTTCCACTGGAACGCTTTTACCCAGCTCTTCAGGCGCATGTCGATACCGCCGGCAAAGGGATAATAGAGGATGGTTTTGTGTCCGTCGAGGAAGTCGTCGATGCGCCCGGCAATGACCCGCGTCTTCGCCTTGTCGTAGGTTTCCCCCGGTTCGAAGGTGAGTGGGCGGATGTCGAAGCCGATGTTTTTCCGTTTCACAATGCCCACATAGAGCACACACGGTTCCATCCGCAGCGACCGGATGGTGTCGAACACCATGTCGCTTCCGCCGTTGGGGTTCCATACGGCAGTGGCAGTGAGGGCAAACAGCGGGAAAGTATATCCCAGCGTCTGCTGCAATCCCTGCAAGTAACGTCCCAGAAACCAGTAGTCCACCCGGAACTCCTTTCCCCACGTAGAGACCGTGTGCGCCTCGTCGACCACCACCATGCCGATGCGGCGATCGCCGGCAAAGTGACGGATGTCATACGAGAGCAGCAGCTCGGGCGACAGGTAGAACAAATCCACCTCTCCCTCGCGTACCTGCCGGTACACCTCTACCTTCTGTTCGGGCGACAAGTCCGACGAGGCATAAGCCACGCGCCGGTAGCCCAGCTCCTGCAACCCCTCCACCTGATCGACAATCAGGGCTTTCAGGGGAGACACCACAATGGTGAGCAGCCGGTGTGCATTGCCCAGATAGATGGCAGGCAGCTGAAACAGCAGCGATTTGCCCGCTCCGGTGGGGGCAGTCAGGAGTATATTGTCGGGGGTGCCTGCCTCATGGAGCGCCTTTTCGGCTTCGGCAATCACACTTTCGATGAGCTGTCCCTGCGAGATAAGCAGCGTCTCCCGACCCTCGAACAGGTTGTTGTATATCTCAATATCCCTGAACTGTTCATACCCATAGAGGGTATGTAACAAGGCATACACTTCGTCTCTGCACCCTTCGGGCAGGTGTCGCTCCTTCAGTTGGGGGATGCGACCGCCTGTTGTTTCGTTTGTTTCAATCATTCTTATTTTCGATTATCAGTCAATGAGTAAATGTCTGTAAACAGAAGATGGGTGACTTGCCATAGCCACCCATCAGTTCGTATTCAGCCTGTTTTCGAGGCGTTAACCGTTGCATTTGCTAATACTCCTCTTCATTGAAGAAGAAATCTTCCTTGCTTGGATAGTCCGGCCAAACGTCTTCAATACTTTCGTAAATATCACCTTCGTCTTCCATCTCTTGCAAGTTTTCCGTCACCTCTAAGGGGGCACCCGAACGAATAGCATAATCGATTAGTTCATCTTTCGTTGCCGGCCAAGGTGCATCTTCCAGTTTTGAGGCTAATTCCAATGTCCAATACATAATTTTCTCAGTATAAAATTGTAAATATTAAAGTACTACTCTCCATTTTTCGCCGCAAAAGTAAATAAAATCTTTCTCCCGCTGCTACATCGCCCAAAATATTTCATCTTTTTTCGTGTCCTGATTGCATTTCCGCGAGAGGACGAAAAGGTAATCAGACAGGCGGTTGACGTATGCCAACAGGTCGGCTGAAATCGTTGCCGTTTCTGCCAATGCGAGGATGCGTCGTTCGGCTCGCCGGCACACGGTGCGACAGACATGCGCCGTGGCAGCAGCGGCGCTTCCGCCGGGCAACACAAAGGCATGCAGCGGAGGCAGAAGGGCGTCTAAGCGATCTATCTCCAGCTCCATTTGCTGCACATCGTCGGGCACAATGCTTGCGCGCAGGGTGGTCGTCGAGGTATCGGTAGCGAGGTAAGCGCCTGCGGAGAAGAGTTTGTGCTGAATGCGCTGCACAAATTGCCGATCCGGCTCGTCGGTCAACAGGGTGACAAGCACGCCCAGCTGGGCATTCAGCTCGTCGACCGTTCCGTAGGCTTCCAGCCGGACATGCGTTTTGGACACGCGGGCACCGCCTACCAGAGAAGTGGTGCCGCGGTCGCCGGTTTTGGTATATACTTTCATGTCATCAATTGTTTTTATGGGATATTATACAGCTCGATTAAAAGCATCGTTGGTGTGCCTATCGATTAAAAGTAGAGTTTATACGCCTGCTTCATCCTCCGTTTGTCGAAAAAGAGCAAGCCGAGGTCATACAAATCAAACGCAACCCCTACCCTTTCGTCCTGTACCCACCGCTGCCAGAGCGAACGCATCTGCGGGGTGTAGCCGATGCCCTCGACCACAAAGAGCGAACGCTCCGTGCTGCGGGCGGCACACACGCCAAACACCTCTGCCACCAGTTCGGGGTTGCAGTAATCGTGCAGGTAGAGAAAGTCGACCGGCGTCCCTGCCTCCAGAAAGAGTTCGGAGGTGTCGGAGGCGGGAATATAATCGGCGCCCTCCTTGGCAGCTTTCAGGTAGAGCGAAGAGGCGGAGAGCGTACCGACATCAACAATGGTAACGGGTTGTACATGGTTCACAAGGCGGAACAGCAGCTGTTTCACCCGGCGTGATTCGTACGTCCAATGCTTGTCTGCCTGTCCGGCAGGCTGTTTCCGCACCTTTGCCAGCTCCTTATACTTATAATAAGGGGTACGTTCGTAGACAACATGTGCAATCAGATTGAATGCAAAAGGAGAATGTACGCCGTATCCACACCGGTAACGGATGCGACCCAGCCTGACAAAAGGACGTTTGAGAG
>JAISGR010000140.1 GCA_031262995.1 Prevotellaceae bacterium
GGTAAAATCTGAAGTAATGGAGACAATTACCAATGTTGTAACATTCACCGATATCGTCAATGGTTCCGATATTGAAAAGTCTTATAAGTACACTACTACGGTCAAGGAAGGTGCTATCGCCCTCTCAAGACCGACAGTTGAGTATGCAGATCTTCAAAAAGTTGTAAATGATACGATTGCCAAACTTGACAAACTTATTGGTCTTACCGACGCTTATAAGGACGTAGAATATACGACGACCATTACATTGCCGAAGTACACAATGCTGAAAACCGTCACAACGAAACAGACTGTGGTTAAAGTAACCTGCGAGGTAGTTGCGACTATCTCAGGGTACGAATCGACAGAGTCCTTCGGTACCGTGGAATTGGTTTTCCCCTTCGAGAACGCAACAACAGAGGCTACCTTGGGAGGTACGATCATAACTGAGCGTGATTATAAGTCTGTCGACCACGAATTCGGTCACACCCACGATCACGGTCACGGTCACGGTCATGGTAGCGGTAATGCCGGTGGTGGTATCATAGAAGCCGAATAAGAATCAATAAAGGACTGACCCGAAAGTATAAATGAACTTCCTGAACAGACAAATGCCATTCAAACGACTGCTCGTTACATGCTTTTTCTTAAGCTGTGCATTTGTACTTTCGGCTCAGTTAACGTATGGTACCACCGGATTGCTGCATGCCCCCACGGCAGAAATGCAGAAGGACAAAACAGTGATGCTGGGTGCCAACTTCATGAACAGGGAGATTACTCCCCCAAGGTGGGACTACCACACGCTTAACTATTACCTGAACGTAACCATCTTTCCGTTTCTGGAGGTAGGGTACACATGTACACTCTTCACCGCCGAATCGTTAGGGCTAAAACCCTATGGTTACAAAGGGTTTACCAATCAGGACAGATACTTCTCTGTCCGCCTGCGAGCTTTGAAAGAAGGACAGTTCTGGAAGCACATGCCGGCAGTGGTACTGGGTACATCCGACCCGTTTACCTCCAGTGGCAAAGGGCAACTGGCTACCGAAAAGGGAAACGGCTACTTCAGCCGATTCTTTATTGCAGCCACCAAGCACGTGCAGATAGGAACCGAAGAGATTGGCGTCCATCTCTCCTATTTATACAATAGAAGAATAGACTACCACCTCAACGGGCCGGCAGCCGGAATCAGCTACAACCCCTCCTTTCATCCGCAGTTGCGTGTGATTGCCGAATACGATAGTAAGGATTTCGCAATGGGTGCCACTTATTTGTTGTTCAACCATCTTCATTTTCAGGTGGAGCTACAACGGATGAAATATTTCACAGGTGGACTGATGTTCACGTTCAACCTGAAATAACGAAACAAGATTTGTTTGAATAACGGAATAAGTTCAAATGATTTAAAACGAAAAACAATGAAAAGTAAATTAGTAATAGTATCTTTATTGGTGGCAGCTGCTTCTACGGCAACAGCACAAGAGAAAGAGCAATTCGTGAGCGAAAAAGCTTCCGACAACATCTTCCTCAGCGTGGGCATAGGCGCCGATGCCTCCATGTACAAGGAGGGCAAATATGACTTCGGTAAGTCGATTGCCCCGCACATCACCCTGTCACTCGGTAAATGGATTAACCCCACCTGGGGATTCCGGGGACAAGTGGGCTTCTGGCAAGATAAGGTGGCTACCGGATGGGGCGCTGAAAGCGGTCCTGGAATGAGTTATGGAACAGAATATGTTGAAGCATTACCCAATCCGGCTGAAGGAAAAGGTATTACCAATGCTAGAATTCGCTTGGACGGATTGTTCAATCTTTCCAATGCCATCGCAGGATACAATCCTGACCGTCTCTTCTCACTCTCTGTGTTCGCAGGTCCCGGCTTGACAATTGCCAATTCGTACGACATGGGAACCATTACAGTAAATAGTAGCCACGGACATTGGACAAGGAATAATGTTGATGACAAGAAGTTGCGTACTTACGTCAACGGTTCGATAGGTCTGCAAGGTAAATTCAATGTAAACGAGTTCTGGGATATCGACATCGAAGCCCGCGGCGAACTCTCACCCGCCATTGACGGTAACCTCACCCGTGCACAAACCACCGGTACGTTGTTCGCTACGGTAGGTGCAACCTACACCTTCGGCGGCAAGAAGTTCATCTCCAGCGGATCCAAGGTGGAACAACAAGCCATCAACGAAGAGGTGAACCGCTACCGCGAAGAACTGGCACAGGCTCAAAGCGATTTGGCACAGACCAAGAACGCACTGAACAAGGCTATCGCACAACCCGTTACCAAGGAGGTTACCAAGGAAGTTCAGGTTGCCGGACCGCGCGCCATCTTCTTCAAGCTCGGAAGCGCTGTTATCGACGACTATGGCAAGGTGAACATCGAACTGGCTGCCAAGATTCTCAAGGCTAACCCCGACAAGAAGTACAAGATTGCCGGATACGCCGACAAGGCTACCGGTAGCGCAGCAACCAACCAGAAGCTGAGCGAGAAACGTGCACAAGCCGTTTACGATGCACTGATTGCACAAGGTGTTGACAAAGACCAACTCGAACTCGTAGGGTTCGGCGGCACTGCCAACATGTTCGGAAAGGATTATCTAAACCGTGTAGTAATACTGGAATAAATATGGGTACGTAGAGTAATTTAACTCTATAAGGACGGATTCGGGGAAGTCGGCATCGGCTTCCCCGAACTGTTTTATACGCTAAGCCCTAAATTACGCTAAGAAAATAAGGAAGTTTCAAAAAAAAGTCCGTTATTTGCACCCTAATATCAAATAGAACAAGTAATGGAATTTTCCGCCAAGCAGATAGCGACATTCATACAAGGAGAAGTGATAGGGGATGAACAAGCAGCCGTACATGCTTTTTCCAAAATAGAGGAGGGAACACCCGGCACCATTTCCTTTCTATCCAATCCCAAGTACACACCATATATATATACCACACAGGCAAGCATCGTTCTGGTGAACCGGGACTTCACTCCCGAACACGCATTGACAACTACCCTGATAAAAGTGGATAACGCCTACGAAAGCCTGGCGAAATTACTCACGCTCTACCAACAGAGCATACCTTCCAAACGCGGTATCAGCCCCATGGCATTCATCGCTCCCAATGCCCAAATAGGCGAGGGGGTGTATATCGGTGCTTTTGTCAGCATTGGCGAAGGGGCGGTGATAGGCAACAACACCCAGATTTACTCCAATACCGGCATCGGCGATAACGTCCGCATCGGCGACAATTGTTGCCTTTATTCGGGTGTGCATGTCTATCGTGACTGTGAGATAGGCAATCGCTGCATCCTGCACTCGGGCGCTGTGATTGGCGCCGACGGCTTTGGCTTCGCACCTGCCGCCGACGGTTATCAGAAGATTCCGCAGATAGGCAAAGTGATACTGGAAGATGATGTGGAGATCGGCGCCAACACCTGTATTGACAGGGCAACCATGGGAGCGACCGTCATTCGCCGTGGCGTGAAGTTGGACAACCTGATACAGATAGCCCACAACGACGAGGTGGGTGCACATACCGTCATCGCCGCACTGACAGGCATCGCCGGCTCCGTCAAAATAGGGGAGTGGTGCATGATTGGCGGACAGGTCGGCATTGCCGGACACAGCCACATCGGCAACAGGGTAGGGCTGGGCGCACAATCGGGCGTGCCGGGCAACATTAAGGACGACAGCCAACTGATAGGCACACCGCCCATGGATCAGAAAACCTTCTTCAAGGCAGGGGTTGCCATGCGGAGCCTGCCCGATATGCTCAAAGAGATACGTCAACTGAAGCGTGAGGTGAACGATCTCAAACAACAACTCAACAACGCGCAATAGTACTGACCGGCGCCGACCGACAGCCATACGCTGTGGATTCACAGCATACAGCGTAATATAGATTATAGAATTCAAACTTAAAGTAAGATAGATGCTCAAACAGAAGACACTGAAAGAGAGCTTTTCACTCAGCGGAAAAGGCTTGCATACCGGACTTGAACTGACCGTTACGTTCAATCCTGCCCCTGATAATCACGGTTACAAAATCCAACGCATCGACCTGGAGGGGCAACCCGTCATCGATGCCGTTGCCGACAACGTTACCGAAACCACCCGAGGCACCGTGCTCTCCAAAAACGGAGTCAAGGTAAGCACCGTCGAACACGGACTGGCTGCACTCTATGCGCTGGGCGTGGATAACTGCCTGATACAAGTCAACGGCCCTGAGTTCCCCATTCTCGACGGCAGCGCCCAATACTACGCCAGCGAGATAGAACGCATCGGCACCGTCGACCAGAACGCAATGAAAGACTTCTATATCATCAAGTCGAAAATCGAGTTCCGCGACGAGAAAAGCGGCTCGTCCATTATCGTACTGCCCGACACCGACTTCAGCCTGAACGTGCTGGTGTCCTACGATTCCGCCATCATGCCCAATCAATATGCCACCCTCGAAGATATGTCGAAGTTCAAGGACGAGATAGCTGCCAGCCGTACCTTTGTCTTTGTCCGCGAGATAGAACCCTTGCTGCAGGCAGGACTTATCAAGGGGGGCGACCTGGACAATGCCATCGTCATCTACGAGCGCGAGATGTCGCAACCCGACTTCGACAAGCTTGCCGACGTGATGAAGGTGCCCCACAAGGATGCCAGAAAGCTGGGCTATCTCAACCACAAACCGCTGGTATGGCCTAACGAATGTGCCCGCCACAAACTGCTCGATGTGATAGGCGACCTGGCGCTGATAGGCAAACCCATCAAGGGACGCATCATTGCCACCCGACCGGGACACACCATTAATAATAAGTTTGCACGCCAGATGCGCAAAGAGATACGGCTGCACGACATACAGGCGCCCATCTACGACTGCAACCGCGAGCCGCTGATGGATGTGAACCGCATCCGCGAACTGCTGCCCCACCGATACCCCTTCCAATTGGTCGACAAGGTGATAGAGATTGGCGCCAACTATATTGTCGGCGTGAAGAACATCACTGCCAACGAACCCTTCTTCCAGGGACACTTCCCGCAAGAACCCGTGATGCCCGGCGTGTTGCAGGTCGAAGCCATGGCACAGGTGGGCGGACTGTTGGTGCTCAACTCCGTTGACGCCCCCGAACGCTACTCCACCTACTTCATGAAGATTGACGGCGTGAAGTTCCGCCATAAAGTAGTGCCGGGCGACACGTTGCTCTTCCGGGTGGATATGCTCACTCCCATCCGGCGCGGCATCGCCAGCATGAAAGGATATGCCTTTGTGGGCGAGAAGGTAGTCAGCGAAGCCGAGTTTATGGCACAGATAATCAAAAATAAGTAATACCCATACCATGATAAGTCCCTTAGCATATATTCATCCGGAAGCAATCATCGGCAACAACGTAGAAATTGCCCCCTTTGTCTACATTGACAGCAATGTGGTGATAGGCGATAACAACCGAATCATGCCCCATGCCACCATCCTGTACGGGAGTCGCATCGGCAACGGAAACACCCTCTTTCCGGGCGCCATCATCGGCGCTATCCCCCAAGACCTCAAGTTTAAGGGCGAAGAGAGCACTGCCGAGATTGGTGATAACAATATCATTCGCGAGCATGTCACCATCAACCGGGGCACGGCAGCTAAAGGACGAACCGTCGTAGGCAACAACAACCTGCTGATGGAAAATGTACACGTGGCACACGACTCCATCATCGGCAACGGATGTGTCATCGGAAACTCGACCAAGATGGCGGGCGAAATCATTATCGACGACTGCTCCATCATCAGCGCCGCCGTGCTGATGCACCAGTTCTGCCGCGTGGGCGGATATGGCATGATTCAGGGCGGCACCCGCTTCAGCAAAGACATCCCCCCCTACATCATCGCCGGACGGGAACCGGTGGCATACTGCGGCATCAACATCGTCGGACTGCGCAGGCGGGGATTCACCAACGAACAGATAGAACAGATACACAATGCCTACCGCATCATCTACCAAAGCAACCTCAACACTACCGACGCACTCAAGGAGGTAGAAGAGAAGATACCCATGAGTAAGGAAATAGAATACATTATTAACTTTATAAGAGATTCCAAACGGGGAATCGTTAGATAGTATGATATATAAATTCACGCTTATCTCTGACGAAGTAGACAACTTCGTTCGCGAAATACAAATAGACCCGGAAGCCACCTTCTACGACTTCCACGAGGCAATATTGAAATCGGTGGGGTACACCGACGACCAGATGACCTCCTTCTTCTTGTGTGACGACGACTGGGAAAAAGAAAAAGAGGTCACCCTTGAAGAGATGGATAACAACCCCGAAATGGACAGCTGGGTGATGCGCGATACTACCCTGAGCGAACTGGTCGAAGAAGAGAAACAGAAGCTGCTCTATGTGTTCGACTACATGACCGAGCGTTGCTTCTTCATCGAACTGACCGAAATCATCACCGGCAAAGAGATGACCGGCGCCAAATGTACCCGCAAAGAAGGCGACCCACCCAAACAGACTGTCGACTTTGAAGAGCTGGTTGCCGCCTCCGGTTCGCTCGACCTGGACGAGAACTTCTACGGCGATCAGGACTTCGATATGGAAGACTTCGATACCGAAGGGTTCGACATGGGCGAGAGCAAAGCCACTTTCGAAGAGTAATTCCACACCGCAGCGTGCACACCTCCACAACGCAACCGACGACAGCGAAAACGTTGCTCGTCCTTGTCGGTCCTACCGGCGTAGGCAAGACCGAACTGAGTCTGCGCGTGGCGGAACATTATCAAACCGGCATTGTCTCTGCCGATTCGCGCCAACTCTATGCCGACCTGAAAATCGGAACGGCAGCCCCCACCCCCCAACAACTCAGCCGCGTGCCCCACTACATGGTGGGCACGCTCCAACTGACCGACTATTACAGCGCCGCCCGCTACGAAGCCGACGTGCTGCAACTGCTCCCCACGCTCTTTGCCGAACGCGATGTGGTGCTGCTCACCGGCGGGTCGATGATGTACATCGATGCCATCACCCGCGGCATTGACGATATTCCCACCGTCGATGCCGAAACACGCCGGTTGCTGCTGCACAGGTATGAAACCGAAGGACTGGAACGCTTGTGCCAAGAACTCAAACTGCTCGATCCCGCATACTACCTGCAAGTCGACCCGAAGAACCCCAAGCGGGTGATTCACGCCCTCGAAATCTGCTACATGACCGGACGCACCTACACCTCCTTCCGTACTTACCAACCCAAGGAACGCCCCTTTCGCATCGTGAAGCTGGGACTGACACGCCCCCGCGAAGAGCTGTACGAGCGCATCAACCGCCGCGTCAACGGCATGATGGAAGAGGGTCTGGAAGCCGAAGCGCGCCGGCTTTATCCGTTCCGACACCTCAACGCCCTGAACACGGTAGGCTACAAAGAGTTGTTCGCCTACTTCGACGGTGAATGTACATTGCCGTTTGCCGTCGAGAAAATCAAGCAACACTCGCGCATCTACGCCCGCAAACAGATGACGTGGTTCAAGCGGGATCCCCAGATTCGCTGGATACACCCTGACGACTTTACTCCTGACTTCATCTTAGCATAACCGCATCCGGACAATGCCCGTTGCGGTATTAGGCTACAGCAGCTTGCGGTATTAGGTTACCGCAGTCTGCGGCATTAGGCTACCGCACCTTGCGGCATTAGGCTACCGCAACTTGCGCGATTAGGCTCGCGCACCTTGCGTGATTAGGCTCGCGCACCTTGCGCGATTAGGCTCGCGCAACCTTTATATCGGAATTGATAGCTGATTGCAACCCGCGAGAAAGCAAACATCATCCGGTGGTTTCGATGCAACAAAATAGGGGCTTATATGTACAGGAGTATTGCTTTTTCAATGTATGAATCACCTATATTAGTCTTATTATACAAGTTAAGAAAATCAATATGCAAGTTGTATTTATGTTTATAAGTTATCGGATTAAATAGTTATATAAATTGCTTGTTTGATTGATTTTAGTGTCTATATTTGCGGCAAATACCGAATTACATAATAGAAAAAAGTTTATGAGTGCCACAAAATTAATGAGAACGGGGGTGCAGATATGCACATTGTTCGTTTTGTTAGCCATGTTGGGGTGTGTGCAAAAGGACTTGTACAAACCCGAGAATGAAAAAAAGCCGCAACCGCTACCTGAGGATAGCTACTTCAGCTTCCAAACACGTTCGGACGTGCAGTTAAGCGTGAACTATGACATGCCCGGAGGGCTTCCGATACTATTGGAGGTATATGGGGAAGACCCGATTGAATACAACGGGAAGATTCGCACCATGAAAGCGGGCTTACAACCTTTTTTCGCTGCCTATACCGATATGAACGGTCGTTTCGAGGGCACGATAACCGTACCTGTCGGCATGCAGAAAGTCTATCTGCATACTCCCATGATGGGACTTCCCGATTGTTTGGAACTGGAGATAATCGATAATACCGTGGGCTTCGACAACTCCATGCAGATAGCATCCGCTGAGACCCGTGCCTATAACTTCGGCAAAAGTATTCCCTACCACCTGACAGGCAATATCTACTCGCTCTGCAAGTGGACGACGGAAGGACGGCTCTTTACTACTTCAGTGAAGCAAGGCGGCGGCTGGGGCGGCTGGGGCTTTGGCGGGACTACTTATGAGTATAAGGACAACATCAATCCCGGCTACATCACTGAGCAGAAGAATATCCCCATTTGGGACGACAAGGGGAAGACGAGAACGACAGAGGCGCTGACCTCTTTCACCTCCCGCATCACCCGGCTGCTGTGGGGCGGCGCCAAGGGAAAGGTAGGAGGCGAAGTCGACAACCAGCGTTTGCGCGGCACCATCGACCAGACCAACTTCTACATCGCCAAGCAAACCAAGGTGCGCTTCATGCTTCTGCATCAGTATTGCCTTTACAAAAATGCGGTGGGTTACTATTATTATAAGGGGAGCGGCGAACGTGATGTGACCGACTTGAAGAAATTTGTTATCTTCCCCAACACGACTATCGTGGGAAGCTATGACTACAAGAATGTCACCGAGCAGATTCTGAAAGCAGGCTTTGAAGTCGAACTCAAGTTCTTCGGCGAAGACGGAACCGGACCTGCACAGGATGAGTTCCCCGAAGGTTACACCATCGGCTGGTTCCTCATCCCCGACGGATTCAACCGCACTAACCTCGAAATCAAGAACGTTGATGAGATAATGACCTCCAATACCTCTTCCACGCAACAGTTCATCTCCGTCTATGACGAGAAGCTGCGCGGTGTCATTATCGGTATCGAGGACGGAGGCGACGTGAGCTTCGAGGACTTGCTCTTCTGTGTCTTTACCGACGACATGGATGCCATTATCGACCCCAAGAATCCCGGTCGGGCATACATCCCGAAGGACGAAGACGAAATTGTTTCGCCCCCCGATGCTGCCGAAGCGTTGACAGGCACCTGGGCTTTCGAGGATATCTGGCCGTCGGGCGGCGACTACGACATGAACGACCTCATTGTGGAGTATAAGCGCGAAGTGACGTTCGACTATTCCAACTACGTCAAGAAAGTGATCGATACCTTTACTGCCAAGCACGACGGCGCTCACTACGTCAATGCCTTTGCCGCCCAGATAGCTGCCGAGCAGACGGGTAAAATCACCCTGCCCGACGGCGCAATGGCGGAGACAGAGACCAATTCGGTTATCTTCTTCGAGAATTCCAAACAGGCAATCGGCAAGACGTACACCCTCGTGCGGGAGTTTGCCGACGCCACGCTGGCAAAGAAAGATTTGAAGTCGCTCAATCCCTTCATCATCGTCAACTATGAGGCGGGCAATACCAAACGTGTAGAGGTGCATCTGCCCAAACATGTTGCCACAGCCTTTGCCGACAGCTCGTTGAACTATACGGCAGATGATGCGTACTACATCAAGAAAGACGGGAAGTATCCGTTTGCCATCGACCTGCCCGTAGTGAACTTCAAGGTGGTGACCGAATCACTGCGCATCGACAGCGCATCGGAATACCCCGACTTCAGGGCATGGGCAGACAGCAACGGCGCAACCAATGGGGACTGGTACCTGACAGGTAAGTAAGAAGCGGGCAGGCGAAACGGCTATTTGTCTTGTTGCTCAAAGTAGGGCAACCGATACAATGGTACGTCGATGGTATAGGCCCGTCCCCCACGATACTTCTTGCCTCGTTCGTCGAGCCATACTCCTTTGGGGAGGATTACTGTGCGCGAGGTGCCGGGCTTTAACATCGGCGTTACCATATATCGGTCGCCCAGCATAAACTGGTCGATACATTGAGCGAAACCCTGTCCCGGAAATTCATATTCCATGTGTCTCACTATCGGTTCGCCCGTCTTGGCAGCAAGGCGGGCGAACTTGATGATATAGTTACCCATCCGTTCGTGCAGCTGTGCCATGTTGCGCAGGATGTCTAAGTTCTCTTTGCCGAGGATGCGCCAGGGGGCTACCGAGAACTGCATCATGGGCATCAGCGTGTGCACCTGTGCGGAGCGGACAATCAGTTCCTGATTGATTCTTGCGGGGTCGACGTTCAGGTAGGAGGCGTATTGTCCGCCGCCAATCATGTCGGGGCAGGTGTAGGCATATCCCAGCAGTCCGGCTGCCAGCATGTCGGGGATGAGCGCCCCGACGGCGTTCCAGTCGTTGTTCTTGTCGCCCAGCCGCTGCACCAACGGCTGTCCGCCCATGCGCCAGCAGGCACGGTACTCATTGAACGGGAACTCCAGCCCGATGCGTGCCCACGCCTCGCAGTGGTCTACCGAGGTTGCCTCCCGCCGGAAGCTGACAAGGTCGGACGAGGCGTAAAATCCCGGATCTCCGGCATCGAACTTGAACCCGTCGATGCCATATTCTTGTTGCAGCTGTTTCAGCCGACCGACAAGGTGGGCTGAAGCAGCCGGATTGGTCAGGTCATAGCAGGCGCTCTGCCCGTTCCACCACTGGATGATGGCGGTTCCGCCCCGTTGGTCGCGCAGCAGATAACCCTTGCTGCTCAGCTCCCGATACTCCGGGCTGTCGGGCGACACGAACGGGCAGACCCAAAGCATTATCTTGAAGCCCATGGCGTGCAGCTGCTCCACCATCCCCTTGGGGTCGGCAAAGCGTTCGGGCTTGAAATCGAAATTGCCGTAATACTTCTGCCAGTTGTCGTCAATCATCAATACCCCTTTCGGAAAGTGGTTATCGACTATCCCCTGTGCATATTTCAGGATGTCCGTTTGGTTCTGGTTGTACATCAGCTCTATCCACGTGTTGTATTGCGGCATGGAGAAGAAGAGCGTGTCGGGCAGTGTCCCCGACGGCGGAAAGTGTTTGCGGCAGGCATCCAGATAGGCATCGCGCAGGGTGCTTCCGGCAACGGCAATCGGGGGCAGCGGGCTGTCTGCTGTCAGGACAATCGAACGCTCGCCCACCGTGAAACGGAACGGACGGTCGCTCCATACATACCTGCCTTTCGACGAGAGCAGCAGCGGAACAAGCTGATTGTTGTATCCGTCGCGCGACAAATCCACCTCGCCCAGCGGATGAAGGTAAGGCATGCGTCTCCCCAACGCCACTACGCCTCCCCACCAATATTCATCGGCGAGCGGCTCGATGCGGAGCGTATCGCCGGCTGCCCGGAGCGAGCAATTCGACAAAAGTAAAAGCGCGGTAAGTAGGATGTTCCTGATAATCATAAGCATGGTTTTTGAGGAGTAAATAAAATAGGATTGTATTTTGGCTGCAAAGTTATTCAAAAAGCTATATCTTTGTCGCCGACAAAAATATAATACCCCGTAATATGCTGAAAAAGTCATTATTCATTGCCGTCTTGGGCTTGATGAGCCTGAATCTGGCAGCACAAGACCAAAAGCCTGCCGAAGGCTTCGTGTTTACCACCGTCAAGGAAATCCCTGTTACTTCCGTTAAGAACCAGAATCGTTCCAGCACCTGCTGGTGCTTCTCGGCGCTTGCCTTTCTGGAGAGTGAACTGTTCCGCATGGGCAAAGGCACTTACGATTTCTCGGAGATGTTTGTCGTGCATCACACCATGATAGACCGTGCCGTCAACTATGTACGCCTGCACGGCGACAGCTCTTTCTCGCCCGGCGGCAGCTTTTACGACGTGCTGTACTGCCTGAAAAACTACGGCTTGATACCCGAAGCACTGATGCCTGCCGGCGTGATGTACGGCGACACGCTGCCCGTTCACAACGAGCTGGACGCCGTAGCCAAAGGGTATGTGAATGCCATTGCCAAAGGCAGTGCCCGCAAGCTGACACCCGTGTGGAAGAACGGGCTGATCGGTATTTATAACAGCTATCTGGGCAAGTGTCCCGACACCTTTACCTGGGAAGGCAAGCAGTACACTCCCCAATCGTATGCCGCCACGCTGGGACTCAACACGGACGACTATGTGTCACTGACCTCCTATACGCACCATCCTTTCTATACGCAGTTCTCCATAGAGATTCAGGACAACTGGCGCAATGCGCTCTCCTACAACCTTCCGCTCGATGAATTCATGTCGGTGTTCGACTATGCCATCAACAACGGCTATACCGTAGCATGGGGCAGCGACGTGAGCGAAACAGGCTTTACCCGCAACGGCATCGCCGTAGTGCCCGATGCCGACCGCGGCGCCGAACTGACCGGCTCGGACATGGCACGCTGGACAGGTATGACTGCCGACAACAAGCGCAAGGAACTCACCTCGCGTCCGTTGCCCGAAATCAACGTTACGCAAGAGCTGCGCCAAACAGCCTTCGACAATTGGGAATCGACCGACGACCACGGCATGCTCATCTATGGCATCGCCAAAGACCAGACGGGCAAGGAATATTACATGGTGAAGAACTCGTGGGGTACCGACAGCCAATACAAAGGCTTCTGGTACGCCTCCAAAGCCTATACCGCCTACAAAACCATTAATATTGTAGTCAACAAGAAAGCCATCCCCAAAGAGATTGCCAAGAAATTAGGTATCAAGTAAGCCGATAGTTGCAAACTTGAATGCAACTCACCGGTTTATCGCGTGAAGTCATTGGGCAATTGTAGTCCCGACTTGCATACTGACAGTGCACTCCTCGTCGCGCGCGTCGCTCAAATTCGTTCCTCACACAGAACGAATTTGAGCAGAAGAGAACTATAACCATGCAAGTTGCTTTGGTTTTAGTCGGGAAATAGTGTAATGTTGGTTTGGTTTTAGTTTGATATTTCTCTGTTTTTGGTTTGGTTTTGTGTTTATTCTCTATCTTTGCGCTCATAACTAACAACTTACAGTATGTTTCAGCGAACAGCTTTGCAAGCCCTTCGTACATGGGCAACGAAAGAGGAGCGCAAACCATTGGTGTTGCGTGGTGCCCGTCAGGTGGGGAAGACTACATTGGTGGGACTTTTTGCTAAAGAATTTGATGCGTTTATCAACCTTAATTTGGAGGAGGCGACGCATGCACAGCTCTTTACCAATAGTACCTCTTTTGAAGATATGTTGACAGGTATATATGCTAAAGCCGGCATTCGCATGGATACCCGTCGGACTCTTATTTTTATAGACGAGATTCAGAATGTACCGGATGCAGTTAAATCGTTGCGTTTTTTCTACGAGAAACGACCTGACTTACATGTCATTGCTGCCGGTTCGTTGCTGGAGAGCCTGATAGAAAACCATTACTCCTTTCCGGTAGGCAGGGTGGAATACATGGCGATACACCCTTGTACTTTTACCGAATTTCTGGGAGCATTAGGCGAGCAGATATTGGTGGAACAGATAGAGCAGCTTCGTGTACCACAGTCCGTGCACAGCCATGTCATGGGGCTGTTCCGGAAGTATATGATTGTGGGTGGATTGCCCGAAGCGGTGGCGCGATATGCCAAGTATATGGATTGGGTAAAACTGAACGACGTGTTCCGTGATTTGCTGGCAGGCTACCAGGAGGACATGGAGAAGTACGCGCATAAGGAAAAAGAACGAGATGTGCTCCGTTACATCCTGAATTACGGATGGGGTGCAGCCGGCAGTCGCCTGCAATTTGCCAAGTTTGCGGGTTCTGCCTACAAATCTACCGATGTAGGCAATGCGTTTCGCACGTTAGAAAAAGCATTACTTTTAGAGTTGGCATATCCGTTAACCTCCACCTCTTTCCCTATCTTGCCCGATACCAAGCGAAGCCCCAAACTGCTCTGGGTTGATACCGGATTGGTGAATTACGTTGCGGAGATGCAGGAACGTCTGCTTTTTACTTCCGATACCGATGAGTTGTGGAACGGAAGTATTGCCGAACAAGTGGTGGGGCAAGAACTGTTGGGTTCCTCGACGCAGTTCGGTGCCAAGCGCATGTTTTGGGTGCGCGATGCCCGTAATTCGCAAGCCGAGGTCGATTTCGTTTACAAGTATCGCTCCCATCTGATACCCATAGAGGTAAAGACCGGCGACAATTCTCGCTTGCGCTCGCTCCATCAATACATGGCAGAATCGAAAGAGACGATCGCCCTGCGTGCATGGAACGGACCGATGACCTCCGACACTATCGGTCTCGCTTCCGGCAAGAGCTACACTTTATACAATATACCGTTCTATTATGTAGGGCAACTGAATCGACTGCTGGAAGAGAAATACTTCTTACTCCAATAATACTTCTTCGTCTCTTGTTTGACGAGGAACTTCTTCGCTCAATCCCTGGCGCTTTAAGATGTCGGGCAGGTTGTCCAATGGCTCCGGGCAGGTTGTCCAATGGCTCCGGGCAGGTTATCCAATGGCTCCGGGTAGGTTGTCCAATGGCTCGGGGCAGGTTGTCCAATGGCTCCGGGGAGGTTATCCAATGGCTCGGGACAGGTTGTCCAATGGCTCGGGACAGGTTGTCCAATAGCTCGGGACAGGTTGTCCAATGGCTCGGGACAGAAATAAAATGCCCCCGGGAATATCACTATTACCGGGGGCTATCACTATTCGTAAAGTTTTACGTTAATGGACGCAAGGAATATCACTATCCCTTACATCGGAACACTATTGTTAGTTTTATTAATTAAAAAGAAATCGTAAGGTCAACAAATGTGCGGGTGATAGGACTCGAACCTACACGCCTTTCGGCACCAGATCCTAAGTCTGGCGCGGCTGCCAATTACGCCACACCCGCTGCGGGGATCTTACGTTTTCGTTTCAAGCGTGCAAAGATAAGAACTATTTTTGGTAATGCAAATGTGCGATGGCTTTTCCGCAAGAGAAGTGCAAGCTTATGCACTTTGGCGCGGGGCGCTGCGGGAGGGAGGCGCGCGCTCAGGGATTACGGAGGAGCTGTCGCGCCGTTTCGATGATGGTATCTGCCTGTCGTTCCTTGTCGGTGTCGGTCATGTCGACTTTCACGTCGGGGTCAATCCCGAATTCTATCTGTTGCATCTCTGCATCAAGGTGTGGACTGGCGGAGAAACGAACACCCCATCCGTTGGGCAGTTCGGATGAGAACGGGAGTCCGGCGCCGCCACCGGTGCGGTCGCCCATGAGCGTTACTTGAGGCAGGTAGCGCATGGAATTGACGAAATCGTTGGTGGCGCTGTAGGAGTGTCGGTTGGTGAGCACTGCCACCTTTTTCTGCCACCGGATGCTGTTGGAGGGTTCGAGGTAAAGGGCTACCGGCTTGGAGAAGTCGTTGTGCCCTTTGCCTGTCTTGTGTTGGATGTAGCCGGTTAGCACCTTGACGTTGGTGAAACGGGCAGCCAGCAGGTTGGCATTGGTCAGGTTGCCGCCGCCGTTGTTGCGCACGTCGATAATCAGTCCGTTGCAGGGCGCCAGGTAGAGCAGCATCTGGTCGATATTGCCGTTGCCGATGGCATCTGAGAACGAACCGTAGTAGACGTAGCCTACATTGTCGTCGAGGATGGTATATTTTAAGCCGCCTGCAATGCGGTATTCCCGTCCCAAGTAATGCTCCACGATGCTTTCGTCAAAGTTGCGGGGGTAGTCGAGGTACCAATCCCAGTAGCGCGCCGTGTTCGAGGAGTTGTAGAGGTTGACATGCCCGTCGCGGAGTTCTGCCAGCATGTTGCCCAAGACCTCAAAGAGACCGTCGTTGCTCATGGAGGGTGTAATCAGGGGTTGATACTGCCGGCGCACGGCGTCCCAGTCTATCTGCTTATAATCCAGGAAGCAATACCGTTCGTCGATGAGTGTCCACAGGGCATCGAAGTTGCCTTGCGGTGTGTTGGGTAGTTTGTCTTCGCCGATGCAGCCGCTTAGCGGTAGCAGCAACAACCATTCATATTTGAGTCTGGAGAGCCGGCAATGGCGGGAGAGGCAGCATCGGATGTGATGGATCAAGTTGTTCATTTGGTTTCTTCATTTGACAAGTACGAATTTCTTCACCACACCCGCCATAAATACATGCGAGTAGGTGTGTGTACGCACTCCGTTGACAGCCGACTGTTGCGCGTCCCACATCCATGCCAGCCTCAGCGTTGCCTTGCACAGCGGGATGTCGGCGCTGAGTAGTTGTCGGAGTGACGGGTTGTTGTGCAGAGCGGTGAACTGTACCACACCTCCCGTATTGCCAACCACAAATATCTCGTAGTAGGATTGTCCGTAGTGGGGCGAAAACATCGCTCCCAGCAGCGGCACATTCAGTTGATAGCGCAAGGTGATGGGGTAGTTGCGGATGCGTAAGTCCCAAACAGCCATGCCCGAAGCGTCGATATTGGCGTAAGCCCGTGCCGAAGCGGGGTTGTTGCCGTTGCGCAGGTTGTACACGAAGCCGCCGTTCAGGTCGAGCACTGCGCCGGTCAACAAGCGGAAACGGGGGGTAACGGGAAAGTTGTAGTGCAGTCCGTAGTTCCAGTTCATCAATCCGGAGAAGGTGTTGTTGTTGTCTACGCGGTTGTGGGTGTAGCCCACGTCGACTTGAAATAGGGTTTGGCGCGACAAATTGCCGTTCCACCACTTCGTCATGCGACTGCTCTCGCGCAAGATGCGGAGGTCGATACCCTTGTAGGCTTGTGGTGAGAGGTAGGTGTCGTAGACGTTGGCAGTGCCTATGCCGTACAGGGTGGCACGGGTGATATTTCGTGTGACGCTATCTGTGCTTATCTCCTGTGCGGCAATCTCTCCGCTGCCAATCAAGAGGAGCATCGGCAGGAGGAGCAACAGCGGATATTGTCTCTTTCGTTTCATCACATCAAAACAGGTTCATCTGTCCGTCGCTATCCGAAAGCAACTCGGACGACAGGTTCTCCGTCTCTGCGGCAGGTTGTTCCTGTACGTCATCGTTCTCTTCATCGGCTACCGGCTCTTCCCTGCGGACAGGCTCCAGCTCGTTGACCGTTTCGATGGTGTAGGTCGTCAACCGTTTGCCGTGTGCTTTGGTGGTTCGTACGGGCACAAATTCATCTGCGTCGATGATGAGTGGTTGGCGGAAAGCGTCGTGTCCGCCGAAGAGCACCTCCAGACGGGCATAGTGCTCGTCGGTCAACAGAATCAGGCGGTTGCGTTTGTTCTCGCCCAGGTAGTTCTGCCGGCGCATGTTGGCATCGAATGAGAACCGTTTGATGTAGGGCTGGTTGTGCTGGTCGGCATCGTAGAGGATGGCTGTCCATATCTTGGCGGCGTCGTACTTCTCCAATATCCGGATGTTGTTCTCGTAGTGGTTGCTGAGATCGAAATTGGTCAGGTAGAAGTCGCCGTTGTCCAGCACCACGAGGATGGAGTCGTTGCTTTGGAACTCACCCAGATACTCGCCTCTCTCGTCGTAGTTCAGCCGGAGCACATCGTAGTCGAACCATACGTTGCGTCCGCCGAGGGTAGAGCCGCCATGCTGCTTGAGTATGATTTTATGTACCGGATTCTTGGTCACCAGATACCCTCTGATGGAACGTGTTTTGATC
>JAISGR010000039.1 GCA_031262995.1 Prevotellaceae bacterium
ATGCAGACAGTGCAGACGGTTTTTTACACTAAAACATTATATGAATATATCGCCATTGCTACCCCCCCCGGGGGGGGGTACTAACAAATATATTTCTCGCATACTTTTATATAAAAAAACCGTCTGCACTGTCTGCATCTGGTGTAATTCACTCATAATAAATACGTTAACGCACAAAAATATCCGTCTGCAATCTGTCTGCATCTGTCTGCGAGTAACTTTGCGGTGCACTACCGACCATAAACTAAAATCGATTAATTGATGTTTCATCTCTCCCATACCCGTGATTTAAAGTTCTTCTATCTGTCTTATATACAGCACCATTGCAAGGAACTCTTTCCAGAGACAGTCAGTTACAATCGCTTTGTTGAGCTTCAGGGTCGTGTAGTGGTAAAGATGGCGGTCTTCCTGCAACTGTGTTGCTTAGGCAGGTGTACCGGATTCTCCATCATTGATTCAACACAAGAATCAATGATTCCTTTAACAAAACTTTTATATTGAGACAAGAATCAGGTGATTCCTGCGCTGAAACTTTTGTATTGGTGGAAATGCAGTAGCGGTGCCTTCTGTCTCTCTGGGCTATGAAACGGACTTCCGCAATCGAAGCAATCCAACCGCCGAATACACTTTTGATGTCAACCGCAACCTGAAAACAGATTTAAACAAAGGTATCAGCAGCAACATAACATATAACAGAGGGAGGTGCTGTTATTACTCCCTAATCTGCTGAAAAGTCACAGAATTAGATTACTTTTGCAGCAAATTTAGAATAGGTATTATATGCAGAACATCAGAAATATTGCGATTATCGCCCATGTGGATCATGGGAAAACCACCCTCGTCGACAAGATGCTTATGGCGGGAAATCTGTTTCGAAACAACCAGAAGACCGGCGAGTTGATATTAGACAACAACGATCTGGAACGCGAACGGGGCATTACAATTCTCTCAAAGAATGTCTCCATCAACTATCAGGGAACCAAGATTAATATCATCGACACGCCGGGACACAGCGACTTTGGCGGGGAGGTGGAACGGGTGCTCAACATGGCAGACGGCTGCCTGCTGCTGGTCGACGCCTTCGAAGGTCCCATGCCGCAAACCCGCTTCGTGCTGCAAAAGGCGTTGCAGATAGGACTGAAACCCATCGTGGTTGTCAACAAAGTTGATAAGCCCAATTGCCGCCCCGAGGAGGTGCACGAGATGGTGTTCGACTTGATGTTCAGCCTGAACGCCACCGAAGACCAGCTCGACTTCCCCGTCATCTACGGCTCGGCGAAAAACAACTGGATGAGCACCGACTGGCGCCAACCGACCGATTCGATTGTTCCGCTGCTCGATTGCATCCTCGAATATATCCCTGCCCCCGAACAACTGGAAGGCACCCCGCAGATGCTGATTACTTCGCTCGACTACTCCTCCTACACCGGACGCATTGCCGTGGGGCGCGTACACCGCGGCACCCTGCGCGAAGGCATGAACGTGTCGCTCGTGAAGCGTCACGGCGAGGTGGTGAAATCGAAAATCAAAGAGCTGCACACCTTCGAAGGCTTGGGGCGCGTCAAGGCTGCCGAGGTCTCCTCGGGCGATATCTGCGCGCTGGTAGGCATCGAAGGATTCGAAATCGGCGACACGGTGTGCGACAGCGACCACCCCGAAGCACTGCCGCCCATCGCCATCGACGAACCGACCATGAGCATGCTCTTCACCATCAACGATTCGCCCTTCTTCGGACGCGACGGCAAATACGTCACCTCCCGCCACATACACGACCGGCTGATGAAAGAGCTGGATAAGAACCTCGCCCTGCGCGTGCAGAAGAGCGAAGAAGACGGCAAATGGGTGGTATCGGGACGAGGCGTGCTGCACCTGTCGGTACTCATCGAAACCATGCGCCGCGAAGGTTACGAGCTACAGGTGGGACAACCGCAGGTGATCTTCAAGGAGATAAACGGCACGCACTGCGAACCGATAGAGGAGCTGACCATCAACGTGCCCGAGGAGTACGCCAGCAAGATGATCGACATGGTGACCCGTCGCAAAGGCGAGATGACCAAGATGGAAACCGCCGGCGACCGTGTCAATCTGGAGTTCGACATGCCGTCGCGCGGCATCATCGGATTGCGCACCAACGTACTCACCGCATCGGCAGGCGAAGCCATCATGGCACACCGCTACAAGGAATATCAACCCTACAAAGGCGAAATAGAACGCCGCACCAACGGCTCGATGATTGCCATGGAGACGGGAACCGCCTTTGCCTACGCCATCGACAAGCTGCAAGACCGCGGACGATTCTTCATCTTCCCCCAAGACGAAGTATATGCCGGACAGGTGGTGGGCGAACACTCACACGACAATGACCTGGTAGTCAACGTCACCAAGTCGAAGAAGCTGACCAACATGCGTGCCTCAGGCTCCGACGACAAAGTGCGGCTCATCCCGCCCGTACAGTTTTCACTCGAAGAGGCACTGGAGTATATCAAGGAAGACGAATATGTGGAAGTGACCCCCAAATCCATGCGTATGCGCAAGATTATTCTCGACGAGAACGAACGCAAACGGGCAAACAAACAATAAATTTTACTACTTTTGCCGTCGATGGATAAAAAGCAGCATTAAAGTGATATGAGTGAAGCGTATGAACCCCCGATGTTCGAATCGGACGAGCAGCTTTCGACGGAATCGGATTATAAACCCGTCGGTGCAACCGATGAGAAGAGCAAGCACCAACTGACAGGCATGTACCAGAACTGGTTTCTGGATTATGCCTCGTATGTCATTCTGGAACGTGCCGTTCCCCACATCAATGACGGATTGAAACCGGTACAGCGCCGCATCCTGCACTCCATGCGCCGGATGGAAGACGGACGCTATAACAAGGTGGCGAATATCGTGGGACATACCATGCAGTTTCACCCGCACGGCGATGCCTCCATTGGCGACGCCTTGGTGCAGCTCGGACAAAAGGATTTGCTCATCGACTGTCAGGGCAACTGGGGGAATATCCTCACCGGCGACAGCGCAGCCGCTCCCCGATACATCGAAGCACGGTTGTCGAAGTTTGCCATCGAGGTGGTGTTCAACCCCAAGACCACGCAATGGAAGCTGTCGTACGACGGACGAAACAAGGAACCCGTTACGCTGCCGGTGAAGTTCCCGCTGCTGCTGGCACAAGGCGTGGAGGGCATTGCCGTCGGTCTCTCCTCCAAAATATTACCCCATAACTTCAATGAACTGTGCGACGCCTCGGTTGCCTGCCTCCACGGAGAGGAGTTTCACTTGTACCCTGATTTTCCCACCGGGGGCAGTATCGACATCAGCAAGTACAACGACGGCGAACGGGGAGGCAGCGTGCGTGTCCGCGCCCGCATCGAGAAGATAGACAACAAGACCCTTGCCATTCGCGAAATACCTTACGGGAAAACCGTAACAGGCATCTGTGACTCGATCGTCAAGGCATCCGAAAAGGGAAAGATAAAGATACGCAAGGTGGAAGACCTCACATCGGGCAATGCCGAGATACTGGTACACCTGGCTCCCGGCGTGTCGTCCGACAAAACCATCGACGCGCTGTATGCCTTTACCGACTGCGAAGTCAGCATCTCGCCCAACTGCTGTGTGATCGACGACCAGAAACCCCACTTCCTCACCGTGAGCGACGTGCTGAAGAAGTCGGCAGACAACACACTGGCACTGCTCCGGCAGGAACTGGAGATACGCAAGGAAGAGATACAGGAAAGCCTCCACTTCGCCTCGCTCGAGAAGATATTCATCGAAGAGCGCATCTATAAAGACAAAGAGTTCGAACAGGCAAAGAACATGGATGCCGCCTGCGAACACATCGACGAACGCCTCACACCCTTCTATCCCCGCTTCATCCGCGAAGTAAGCAAGGATGATATTCTCCGCCTGATGGAGATCAAGATGGGACGCATCCTGAAGTTCAACTCCGACAAGGCAGACGAACTGATGGCACGCATGAAGAAGGAAATCAAAGAGATTGACCATCACCTGACGCACATCGTGGCGTATGCCACCCGCTGGTTTGAGATGCTCAAAGAGAAGTATGGTCAACTGTTCACCCGCCACACCGAGCTGCGCAGCTTCGACGTGATAGAGGCAAGCAAGGTGGCAGAAGCCAATGTCAAGCTCTACGTAGACCGCGAAGAGGGATTCATCGGCACGGGACTGAAGAAAGACGAGTTTGTATGCAACTGCTCCGACATCGACGACATCATCATCTTCTTCCGCAACGGCAAGTACATCATCACGGCGGTAGCCGACAAGAAGTTCGTAGGGAAGAAGATTCTATACGCCAACGTCTTCAAGCGGAACGACAAACGGACAATCTACAACGTGGTCTACTGCGACGGAAAGAACAACACCTACTACATGAAACGATTCTACGTCACGTCCATTCTGCGCGACCGTGAATACGACCTGACGCTGGGCACACCCGATTCGCGTATCGTCTACTTTACAGCCAACCCCAACGGCGAGGCAGAGGTCATCAAGGTGTCGTTGCGACCCAATCCGCGCATCAAGCGATGCACGTTCGAAG
>JAISGR010000183.1 GCA_031262995.1 Prevotellaceae bacterium
GTGCGCGTCACACTGAGCAATGTCGACGATGCACCTATCTATTATACCCTGAACGGCAGCGAACCCACCGCATCGGCAACCCTATACACCGAGCCGCTGATGATCAACACCAATGCCGATCTGCGTGCCGTTACCATCCGCCCAAGCGGAGAGCGCAAGGAGACAGGGCGCCGCATGCTGTTCAACAAGGCAACCTATCGACCCATCCAACTGCTCACGCAACCCTCGCAACGCTATACCTACAAAGGCGCTCCCACATTGGTCGACGGCATCACCGGCGTGCAAAGCTACACCACCGGCGAATGGCTGGGCTTCATCACTGCCGACCCGGAGATGGTCATCGACCTGGGTACACCCACCGCATTCTGCCGCGTATCGACCGATGCCCTTATCGACGGAAGCAACTGGATTATGGGTTGTACGGGGCTGGTGGTCTCCGTGTCCGACGATAATGAAGCGTTCAGGGAAGTGGCAAACAAAGCGTTTCCGGCAGAAACCGAACCGCGCAAGACGGGCATCGAACACTACGACGTGGACTTCCCGTCGGTCACCGCCCGCTACGTCAAGATACGCATCAAGGCTACTCCCAAGCTTCCCGCCGGACATCCCAACGCCGGAAGCAAGCCGTTTATCTTTATCGACGAGGTTGCGGTGGAGTGATCCGCCGGTGCGCCCCGTACGTGAAAGCTTACTCTTTTTTTCTTACTTCCATTTATTCTACGTACTTTTGCCGCCAAATCAATTCATTATGAAATATATACGAATATTAGCCGCCCTGACGCTGGTGTTTGTCGTGTCGTCGGCATTCTCTTTCCAAAAGAAAGACAAGCAGAAAAAAGAAGAGGTAGTCTACGCATTCGCCGTCGCTACATCGTTCAAGGATACCGTGGTCTACATCACGGAGATTCAGGTGTTGGACAGCGCCCGATTAGACAAAGACGGCTTTCTCGAGAAACGCACCATCTATCCTTATCAGTTGAAGAACTATTTGGAATTTACCAAACATGCCCCCGACTATACCTGCACACTCTCCTTCTCCACCAAGAAGGAGAAACTGGTCAAGGAGCTGACAAAGCTGAAAAGCAAACTGAAAAAGGAGAAAACCAACGTGCTGACTACACTGTCGCTGACCGACTTTAAGTTTACCAAGCCGGAATAGCAGCGACAGGCAGTCTGCATTTACAAATCAATCGATAGGATATGAAACATTACTTTAACTCAGGAATAGTCCTGCTCATGCTCCTGCTGTTTACCGCATGTTGCAAGGATGAAGCGCCCGTGCCCGATGAGACAGTCACCTCCCGCACCGTGCTGGTTTATATTGCCGGCGACAACAGTTTGGGCACTGGGGGAGCTAACATCGACGGACAATGGCACAGCTTTCCCAATTGGGACTTGTTGGAAATGAAAGCAGGTTTTGCCTCCGTAACCAACAGCGACATGCACCTGCTGGTCTATATCGATGCACCCGACGATAGCGGCACATCCGTGCCGCCCCGTCTCATCGAATTGAAAAACAACAAGGGCGTAGTGACCGAGCAGGTCATCAAAACTTATGAAGCAAACCGCAACTCGGTAGGCGTGGGAGAAACCCGCGAAGTATTCACCGATGTGTTCAATAACTCCCGCTACCGGGCAGATTCGTACGGACTGATTTATTGGTCGCATGGCGACGGGTGGATTCCTGCCTCCCTTCCGTCGAGCCGTTGGGTGGGACAAGACCGACCGGGAAACCATTACATGAACATCTCCGAACTGGCAGAAGCGCTCGACGTGGCTCCGCACCTCGATTTTATACTGTTCGATGCTTGCTTCATGTCGGCGGTAGAGGTCGCCTACGAACTGCGTGACTATACCGATTATTACATCGCTTCGCCCACCGAGATTCCGGGTCCGGGAGCCATGTACGACAAGCTGGTGCCCGAACTCTTTGCCACCAACTTCGAAGGCAGCGACGAAAGCAACAAGCAGGCGCTGGCATGGAACATTGCCAATGCCTACTTTACACCCTACTTCCTGATTTACAACGAGCAAGTGTCTACCTCAAACGGACGTTGGACGGGCGGCGCCTCTATCTGCCTGATAGCCACTGCCGAGCTGGAAGCGCTGGCTGCCTTTACCCGCAACGCCTTGCAGGGTCTTACTGCCGATGCCGCCTCTCTGCGCAGAAACACCTTCGACTACGACCTGCGCGCCGGCGGTCATGTGGGTTACTACGATCTGCGCGCCCTGATGGAGCAGATACTGCCCGAAAATATTTATAAGGAGTGGTACCTCAAGTTCTATTTTGTTGCCGACTACTGGGCGACTACCCCCAAGAACTACTCGGGTATGATCCATAACCTGTTCTCCATGGAAGGCAGCAGCGGCATCTCCTGTTACATCCCGTCGGGTGCAGACACAAGTGCCGACCACGCCTATCGCACCTTCGGCTGGTACACGGCTGCGGGACTTTCGCAATTGGGCTGGTAACCGGACGCACGTACAATACGGATAGAGCGGATAATCACGGATAAAATTCCATGGTTATCCGCTCTTCTGTTGGCAACGAACCTGTGCAACCGGTAGCGTCGAACCTGTGCAACCGGTAGCGACGAACCTGTGCAACCGGTAGCAGCGAACCTGTGCAACCGGTAGCGACGAACTTGTGCAACCGGTAGCATTCCTAACGACCGAACCGGGCTTAGAGACACGACTCAAAAAACACGATAAGAACTTGCTTATGCAATTCACTATTATTAGCGTTTTTTTTTTTTTGTTAGCGACGGTTGGTTTACATTTGCACACTCTTTAACAAAATACACAACAAAACGTGCATCAATCTGTCTGCCTTTTCTTTCCCATCGACCGGACGGAGCTGCGTCGCGACTACCGGAGCTACCGCATTCAGGCAATAGGGTTGGAGGCAAAATACTGGTTGGGAAACCGGTTGCTCCGTCCGCGCATAACGGAGCTTTTTATAGGAATATAATGTTGTGATGGGAAACCATGACCTTTGTTTCTTTCTTCCCCCGCACACTGAGCGATATGGATTACCTGAGCACGGAGAGCCGTTCTATGGGTATCACGTATGGTTATGTACTGCCGGTCGGCAGGCGGTGGATTCTTGAGTTTAGCTTGGGGGTGGGATACATCGGCGGCATGTACTACGAGTATAATCGGAGTACATGCGCCGATGGTTATCCTGTACGCAGCCGCAAAGAAAGGATAGCGACCCAGGCAAGCCCATCGTGTATGTGGTTAAAAGAATCGAAACCGAATAAGACTGCTCAAACAGGCGCGACAGCTAACAGCGTAGCCTCGTTTTTAGTGCTTACTGTCCCGAGTCTTTGGACAACCTGTCCAACGTCTCGGGACAAGCTTGTCCAACGACTCGGGACAGGCTGTCCAACGACTCGGGACAGTAAGCGTTATTGATTCGTGCGGCTGAGCGCTGGTTTCGAATGACTGTTCTCGGAATAGTAACTAAACATCAGTCGTTCGTTTTGGTCTTCTGTTCTGCCTGTTGCAAAAGGAACATGCGCTTTTGTGCATCAATCTCGGCACGCAGTTCCTCTTCGGTCGGAAGATACAGTTTGTATTTGGAAGCAAACAATTGCTCATTCCCGTTTAGGATAGAATAGCGGGCTATATCTTCGTCTGTATCGGCGCACAGTAAAAGACCAATGGTTGGATTATCGCCTTCGGTGCGTTTTAGCTCGTCGTACATGCGGGTATACATATCCATTTGTCCCACATCTTGGTGCGTTATTTTGGATGTCTTCAAATCCAAAAGGACAAAGCATTTCAGAAAATAGTTATAGAATACAAGGTCTATGTAGTAGTCTTGCTTTTCGGTACGGATATGCTGCTGGCGTGCAACAAAGGCAAAGCCCTTACCCAATTCCATCAGGAACTTTTGCAGATTGGATATGATACTCGTTTCTAAATCGCTTTCGGTGAAGTCGCTGTTGGGTGACAACCCTAAAAACTCTGCAACGACAGGGTTCTTTATGAATTCCAATTTGTCTTGTTGACTGGAACTTGTGAGTAGTATCATCTCATTTCGCACCAAATCTTTGTGTTGGGACTTCAGTAAGCGGGAATAGTACTGGGATGAAATGTTGCGTTGCAAAGTTCGTACACTCCATGCTTCTTGCGCAGCTTCATTGGCATACCAGCGACGAGCTTCATCATTATCTACTTGAAGTAGAATACGATAGTGCGTCCATGTAAGGAGGGATATGGATTCTGGACTCACTGAGTCCAAAATCTCGGGATACAGCTTGTAGAAACGGGTAAACTTGTAGAGAGTACTAAAATCAAAACCTTTACCATATATGTCAGTCAGTTCTCGCGACAGCTTTTTAATCACTTCCGCCCCATACTTGGCACGTTCTTGTCCCTGCAATTCCTCTTCGGCAATTCGTTTCCCAAGCAGCCAATTCCGTTTTACCATCGAGATATTTACGGCATGGTATGCCACACTCCGTGCGTTTTCGATGATTTGCTGCGCATCATGCAACAAATCGGCGCTTCTTACATAAACGATGTCGCTTGGTATCTCTTTCACAATTCCTCTCTTTCAGTGAGATAAACCTGCTGTCTCATTGAGACCAAACTGCTGTATCAACGCTTCGGGGGTGAGGAGTAATTGGTCGCCCGTCTCCATGTTTTTCAGCGTCACCTTGCCGGCATTCATTTCGTCCTCGCCGACGATGGCGACAAACGGAATCTGCTTGGCGTTGGCATAGCTCATCTGCTTTTTCATCTTGGCAGCGTCAGGAAAGAGTTCGGCGCGGATGCCGGCGGCACGCACCTGCGTCAGCACTTGCAGGGAGAAGGCGGCTTCGCGTTCGCCGAAGTTGATGAAGAGCAGCTGGGTGCTGTTGGTCGCTTCCTTGGGGTAGAGGTCGAGCGTGTTGAGCACGTCGAAGATGCGGTCGGCGCCGAAAGAGATGCCGACACCCGATACGCCGGGCATGCCGAACACGCCCGTCAGGTTGTCGTAGCGTCCACCGCCGGTGATGCTGCCCATCTGCACATCGAGCGCTTTGACCTCGAAGATGGCGCCGGTGTAGTAGTTCAGTCCGCGTGCCAGCGTCAGGTCGAGTTCCAGTTCGTTCTGCAAGCCGAGTGCGGCAAGGGTGTGCAGGATGAAGGCGCTCTCCTCCACCCCTTTCAGTCCGGTCTCGCTGCCGGCAAGCACGGTGCGCAGGGTGTCGAGCTTCTCGTCGTTGCTGCCGCTGAGCAGGATGATGGGTTGCAGTCGGGCGATGGCTTCTTCGCCGATGCCTTTCCCGCGCAGCTCGGCGTTGACATGCTCCAGTCCTATCTTGTCGAGCTTATCGATGGCTACGGTGATGTCGACTATCTTGTCGGCTTCGCCGATGATCTCGGCAATGCCGGTCAGAATCTTCCGGTTGTTGATTTTGATGCAGACGCGGATGCCGAAGCGGCGGAACACGGTGTCGACAATCTGCATCAGTTCGACCTCGTTGAGCAGCGAATCGCTGCCCACCACGTCGGCATCGCACTGGTAGAACTCGCGGTAACGCCCCTTCTGCGGACGGTCGGCGCGCCACACGGGTTGTATCTGGTAGCGTTTGAAGGGGAACGTTATCTCGTCGCGGTGCATCACCACGTAGCGGGCAAAAGGCACGGTGAGGTCGTAGCGCAAACCCTTTTCGCAGAACTTGGACGCCAGTCCGGCAGCGTTGCGGCTGAGCAGTTCCTCGTCGGTCAAGCCCGAGAAGTAGTCGCCCGAGTTCTGTATCTTGAACAGGAGCTTGTCGCCCTCTTCGCCGTACTTGCCCATGAGGGTGGCGAGCATCTCCATGGCAGGCGTTTCGATGGGTTGAAAGCCGTAGAGGTGATAGACGTTGCGAATGGTGTTGAAGATATAGTTGCGTTTCGCCGTCTCGACGGGCGAGAAGTCGCGTGTTCCTTTCGGAATGGAGGGTTTTGCTGCCATAACTGATTGTCGTTTAATAAAAATAGGGCGCAAAGTTAGTTTTTTTAGCCAAACAGCTACCTATTTCGTTCGGAGTTTCTCCGCAACGAGCGCCACTTTCTCTGCCGTGGGGAGCGCAGCATCGATCCAATGGATGGTGAATCCGCGCCGTTCCATGCCGCGAAACCAGGTCATTTGTCGCTTGGCAAACTGATGGATGGCTGTCTCCAACCGGCTGAACAGCTCGTCGCGGGTGAGCTGCCCCGTGACGTAGAGGGTGAGATACTTATACTCCAGTCCGTAATAGATGAGGTCGTCGGGGGCGATGCCTTGTGCCAGCAGGCGGCGCACTTCGTCTGCCATCCCCTCGTCCAACCGCTGTTGCAACCTGCGTGAGATGCGTTCGCGGCGCAGTTCGCGGCTGATGTCCAACCCGAAGATAAGGGCATGCAGCGCGGGGAAGGCGCGCTCGTCTACCGGCGTATGGCGGTAAAACTCCTCTATCTCGATGGCGCGGACGGCACGCTTGGGGGTGTCCACGTCGGTGGTGTTGTGCAGCGTCTTGTATTGCTTCAGCAGTTCGGTCAGCTCCTCCAGCGACTTGTTTGCCAGCCGGGTACGCAGCGCAGGGTTCTCGGGCACGGGCAGCAGGCGGTAACCCTTCAGCACCGCTTCGATGTACAGTCCCGTCCCCCCGCACAGAACGGGCAGCTTGCCGCGGCTGCGGATATCGTTGTAGGCGGCAAGGAAGTCGCGTTGATACTCAAAGAGATTGTATTTATAGCCCGGTTGGGCAATGTCAATCAGGTGATGGGCTATCTGCCGACCGTTTATCGCATAGTCAGCCAAGTCCTTGCCCGTGCCGATGTCCATGCCGCGATAGACCTGCCGCGAATCGGCGCTGATGATTTCGCCGTCCAGCAGGTCAGCCAGCGCCACGGCAAAAGCGGTCTTGCCCGAGGCGGTAGGACCGAGGATGGTAAGAAGGGGGGCAGGTGTCTCCATGAAAGGGTGCATTGAATTTGGTGACAAAAGTAAGGCGGATTTTTGGATTGGCGATGCCGGTGGAGAGATATCACACTTTTTCGGAGATAAAACGGCTGTAAAAGTACACTTTTTCGGAGATACAAATAGATGTTCGATACATTTTTTCGGAGATAAGCCCCTTCGTTCTCATCAGCATACATGAATTTATAACCAAAAGAACATGCACTTATATTCAAAATGGTCAATTCTGATCATGAAGAAATTATCGTTTGGTTATAGATACTCCGGTTTACTCTCTGTAACTTTGTCGCGTCGACCGATGGTTGGCAGGACGTAATGACCCTTTGTAAATCAATCCATTAAAATGTATCTGTGATGAAAGCATTGTACTATCTTCTACCGCTTCTCGCATTGTGCGCGTGCAATGACGGAGGTAATGTGAAAGAAACGGCAACAGACAATCATGTCGTAATTTGTTTTGAAGGATACAATCCTCCGCCTTGGACTTCACCGGGGGGAGTGAGCCATACACCCATTCCCATCGCATCTTATATTGAGAATGGAGCACTTGTGTCTTATACGCCCAAGGTTACGCAAGATACGTTGTCGTTGGATTGTCCCGATGATTTTGTAGAGCTGGCGCTTAGCTATCGCCATTTTGAGTATGTCTATTATCCGTTGCTGAAAGGCGATACGGTAGTCGTTACGCTGGACAGCCTGAATTATCCGTTGGTGACAAGCAAGCATTATCCGGAGAGGAATCGAGTGTACAATATACCTCACGAGCTGCGCCAAGGGAAAACGCACCTCAATTTGGAGGCAAGTACTTTATTGGGAAGTGGTGGGTTCATGCATATAGCCCGTAACATCGATTACCTGCGGACGCAAGAGTGGGGCGAAAGGTTAAGGCAGGATTATTATCCCATTGACTCCCTCCGGGCTATGTTCGGTCACTATCAGGAAGCCTACATGGATACCATCTATCGCGATAAGCAGAGGCAATTGCTGTCTGACAAGGTGTACGACCGTTACCTTTACTATCTTCAACTGAAACAATTCCGTTCCAAGCAAATACTCGATAGAGATAGTACTTATTATCAACAAATAGAGCCGGGAATATCCGATGACTTCCTCGCCTATCCTTCGTATCGTGAGTTTTTGAATGATTACATAGGGAATTACCTGTCGCATATACCGGTGATTGAGGCAGGTTCGGTTCAAGAAGGCGGTGGCGTCAGGTATTCCGATTGGCGGCAGGCTTTCGACGAACTCTCTCAAAAGCCGTTTCAACCCCGTTCCAAACAAATCATATTGAACCGCTGCATCGAAGAGCTGGCTAAGCACTTCTCGGCAGAAGAGATTCATGCATATCTGGAGAAGTATGTAGCGGAGACCAACGACAGTGTATTGTTCAAGCAAATCGCAGCACAATACAACCTGTCCGCAGATGTCGGTCAACTGCTGTTGAAGGATATGCAAGGCGCTACCACCAACCTGCAACAGCTGCTTGCCAAGCATAAAGGAAAAGTAATCTATATTGATTTCTGGGGAAGCTGGTGTCATCCTTGTCGGGCAGAGATGCCGGCTGCGGCTCAGTTGCGCAAGCGGTTCGAAGGAAAGGAGGTGGTCTTTGTCTATCTGGCATACAAAGACAAGGAAAAGGATTGGCAACAGGCAGCCCGTGAGGAAGGATTGTCAGAGCTACCCACCAGCTACTTCATTCAGAACTCCAAGAACAGCAAGTTTCTGGAACAGATAGGATTGCGTCTCGTCCCGCGCTACATCGTCTTCGACAAGGGAGGCAAGTTGGTGGAGATGAACGCGCCGCGCCCCAGCAGCACGCTGATAGTTACTATTTTGAACAAGTATCTGAGGCGGGAAGTGGCTTATTCTGCCGCCGACTTTTGCAGATAATCAGGATAGGAAGTTGTTGCTTTTTGCATTCAATTTTGGTTTTTATATAACTTTGCAGGAAAATGTAAAAAATGAAATCACAGCAACAATCGAAGAAAACAGAAATCGCACAACCAAAGAATTTGCGCGATGTTGCCATTAACTTGTCAGAAAAGCCCAACTATAATAAAAACTGAAATCTAAAAAACTCCATCGTATGAATCAAAATACAATAAAATTCCTTACATGGAATATGGACTATTGGAGGAGAAACCCTGCACAGCATGAAACGGCATGGGAGTATTTGAAAGGCATCAACCCCGACATAGCCATGCTGCAAGAGAGTAATCCGGAGGGACAATTATTCGATGGGCACAACGTATATTTTCATCCTGTGTTCAAGAATTGGGGGTCTACAATCATTGCTCGTTCAAAATATGCTATCAAAAAGACTTCATTCCTCACCAATCATGCAGGGTCTCCATCCTTGATGTACTACGATGTTTTACTGCCTGATTCATCCGTAGTCATTACTGTGATCAATGTGTATGGGAAGCATGATGCCTACGGCTTTTGTTCGACGACAATGCATCACATTATATCCGACATTACTCCATTGGTTGTAAGCAACCGAAATCGGTTAATAATTCTTGCAGGCGACTTCAATGTAACCGAGCAATGGGACTTCACTCATAATGATCCGGCTCACAAATTGGTATTCGACAGATTGAACGATTTGGGGTTGATCAACTGTACAAAAGACTTCTTTGGTGATTACGTGCAAACACACATTGACGAACGAAATCCGCAAAACACCTACCAGTTAGATTATATCTACATGAGTCCGTTGCTTTATGACAAAATTATAGCGTGCAGAATACATTCCAAAATGTCCATCGGCGAGGCAAGTGACCATCTCCCGATTGAGGTACAGGTACTCGTTTAAGGAAAGCCCGCGAGATTACCGGAACCATCGATTTGTTCAATACCGTACAACGGTGTCCGATATCGGACACCTTAGATTCTATGGTACCTATTCGTTTTCAGGTATTTACGTTTGTGGCACGCTTTTCGCACATCGCACCGACAAAACAGCTGTCGACGAAGCAATCAAACAGTTACTCCTTATATATATCATGGTCTATGAATCAGCTCTTTCATCTCATCAAGCAGAACCCGTTCTTCTGCGTGGTTTCCGTCATCGGGACGGCGGTGAGCGTGGCGTTTGTGATGACCGTCTACATGGTCTACAACATCCGCACCGCCGACATCGCACCGGAGACGCACCGCAGCCGTATGGTCGACATCTCCTACGGCTATTCGTTCCGTACCGCCGACAACACTAATAGCAACACCGGTCTGTCGTATCGGGCGGCGTCGGCTGTGCTCGATTCGTTGCCGGGTGCCGAGTGGGTCGCCTATATCGAGCAGTTTGGACAGCGCTACTGCGGTGCATCGCCCGAGCAGGGCGAGCGGCGCACGATCTACGGCGTCGACCTCAACTTCTGGAAAGTGTACGACATCCCGCTCGTTGCCGGTCGCCTCTTCACCCCCGAGGAGATGACGGCTGCGCGCGACGTGGTGGTCATTACCGAACGCACCGCGCGCGAGACCTTCGGTTCGGCAGAGGTAGCAGTGGGCAAGACCTTCTTTGTCAACTTCCTACCCTATCGCGTGGTGGGCGTGACGGTGGATGTCAGCTCGCTCTTCTCTTATGCTTACGGCGAAGTATGGAAGCCCTATCGGACTGATGAAATCTACGCAGGCAGCGAAGGCTTGCGCGGCAGATTCACGGCAGTGCTCGTAGCCCGTCGCGGTGTTGGCTCCGCGGAGCTGATCGCACAGGTCGACGCATCGCTGGCGCGCTATAACACCACGCTGCAAGAATATACACTGCAATTTCCGCAGATGCGCACCTTTGCCGAGGGACAGTTCTTCCCCGGTAGCTTCCTGCCGCCTGCGGCGCTCTTCTGCTTCTTCGGACTGATACTGCTCATCGTGCCTGCCATCAATGTGAGCGGGCTGATCTCGTCGCAGATGTCGCACCGCCTCTCCGAGCTGGCAGTGCGCAAAGCCTACGGTGCCGGTCGCATCGCGCTGATGAACCAGCTGTTGCGCGAGAATCTCCTGCTAGCAGCCATCGGCGCAGTGGCGGGCTTCGCCCTGTCGTGCGTTGTGCTTTGGTGGGGCAAAGCGTGGATGCTGAGCGACACGCCCGGCATGGACAATTTCGATGTCAGCATCGGGCTGTTTCTGCGCCCGTCGGTCTTTGCGGCAGTCTTTGCGGTCTGCCTGCTGTTTAATTGGATGTCGGTATTTATCCCTGCCTGGCACGCCACCGGTCGTCCCATCGCGGAAGTAATCAATGGAGAGTAACCTCATGCTCAAACAAATCATCAACCAACTCTGGAATCGCCGCCGCAGCAACGGCTGGCTTTTCGCCGAACTGTTCATCGTCTTTGTGCTGTTGTGGTACTGTCTGGACATTCTCTACGGCTTCACATCCACCGGACTGCAACCCAAAGGCTACGACATCGAACATGTCTATCAAGTCATTATCCGCGCCAACCCCACCCAACTGCCCGCTGAGCGTACCCTCGAGGCCTTGCAGGCGCAATGGATCGAGCCGCAGGAGGAGATACTGCGTCGCATCGAGCAATATCCGGGCGTGGAGAGCGCCGCGATGTGGTTAGGCAGCGATGCCTATACGCGCCACATCATGTATCAAGGCTATACGCTCGACAGCGTGAAGGTGCAACTTGCCAACATCCGCTACGTCTCGGCAGCCTATTTCGATGTGATGCGCATCCCGCTGCAAGTCGGACAGGTAAGGGAGTGGGAGGCATCGACATACCCTACGCCCGCCGTGATTACGTGCGACATGGCAGACAGCCTGTTCCACACCACCGACAATGTGGTGGGTCGCGAGATAAAAGATTACTACGACAGCGGCTTTCGCTACCGCATCGCCGGCGTGTGCGACCGCCAAAAGCGGGACGACTATGCCCGTTACGAACCGTTTATCCTCACGCCGTTGCCCCGCTGGCTCTACACCTCGTATGGTTTCAACAACTATGTGAACTACTGCTTCCGCGTGCGTCCCGAGATGGATACGCCCGACTTTGCCGACCGTTTCTACCGCGCGATGACACCGCAGCTGCAAGTCGCTCCGTTCTACCTCTTCGAGGTGAACAGTTATGCCGCGCAGAAGGTGGAGCGCGATGCCGCCGAGGGCGTGACCCCTTACATCCGCGGCGCCGAGCTGGTGGTGCTCTTTTTTGCCTTCAACGTCTTCATCGGTCTGCTGGGCACCTTCTGGTTCCGCACCCGCTACCGCCGTTCGGAGATTGCGTTACGCATGGCAATGGGAAGCAGTCGCGCCCGCATCCGCACCCAGTTGATGGGCGAAGGCTTGCTGTTGCTCTTCGCGTCAGCCATTCCCGCCTTGGTGGTCTGCTTCAACCTCGTCGCTGCCGACGTCACCATCACCTCCGAAGCCGACGCCACCCCGCTGCGCTTCTGGACAGTAGTCATCATCACCCTACTCTTCATGGCGCTGATGGTGTTGCTGGGCATCTGGTTCCCTGCCCAAAAAGCGATGCAGATAGAACCCGCCGAGGCGCTGCATGAAGATTGATAATTTGACTTGACCCCGTCTATCGAGGCGGAGACGGTGCGTCTTCCGAGGCGGAGACGGTGCGTCTTCCGAGGCGAAGACGGTGCGTCTTCCGAGGCGGAGACGGTGCGTCTCAAAGACTTTGAGATAAACAAAGCCCCCGATCATCTTTCGATCATCGGGGGACTTTCTTGAGAGCGGAAGACGGGGCTCAAACCCGCGACCCTCAGCTTGGAAGGCTAATGCTCTATCAACTGAGCTACTTCCGCAAACTTATTTTGTATAGTGGGCAAAGATGGATTCGAACCACCGAAGGCGTAAGCCAGCAGATTTACAGTCTGCCCCATTTGGCCACTCTGGTATTTGCCCGTTGCGGTTGAGAGGCGACTGCGTTCTCGTTGCAGGCTTGCTTTCTCATTTGCGGAGGCAAAGATAATACTATTATTTCACACACCAAGTAAAATCAATCATTTTTATGGCATCCACAGCACATTCAGCACCTTTATTACCCAGTTTACCGCCGGCACGCGCTTCTGCCTGCTCCATATTCTCTGTCGTAAGCAAACCGAAGATAACCGGATGTTTGGCAGTACTGTTCAGATAGGAAATGCCCTGTGTTACGCCTTGGCATACGTAATCGAAGTGAGGCGTTTCACCCCGTACCACACAGCCCAAGACAATCACGGCATCGACTTCTTCCGCACCGACAGGAAGACCAGGAACCATACCATTCAGGTATGCATTGGCTGCAAAAACAAGTTCGAAGCTGCCCGGCACGTGCTGCACAAGGATATTCTCCTCCTTGACACCGTAGCTCTTCAAGGTATCGACAGCTCCATCGAGCATGTTGTATGTAACGTTGGGATTCCAATCCGATACGACCACGGCAATAACCATTTCTGCCGGATCACACGTGATGTAGAGTTCTCCGTCGGTTTGCGGAGTATATTGTGAAGTTGCCATGAAGTATCTCTATACCTTATTATATAGCTTACTTCTTCAGAAGCTTGGCTTGCTCGATGTACTTGTCAATGTCCATTGCCTGATAGGAACGTGCATACTTCTCCTTGATGGTGGTGTAGGCTTTGACGGCAGCATCGTACTTACCTTGCTTAATCAGAATCTCTCCCGCCTTCATCAGGTAAATGGGGCTGAGCGAGTTGCTATCGGCTTCGTCGGCTGCCTTTTGCAGATAGGAAACGGCTTTGTCGAGCTGTTCCAAGTTGGCATAGCAACTACCGATGGCACCCTTCATGGCAGGTGTAACCATCTGGTCTTTACCGCTGAAATCATCGAGTGCCTTGATGGCAGCTTCATATTGTCCCAAGTGAGCGTAGCAGATTCCCATGTAGGCTTTTGCCAAGTTGCCCGCAGCAGTTCCGCTGTACTGGTCGGCTACTTTCACAAAGCCGATAAACCCGATACTGTCGCCGTTGAGTGCCTGTTCAAAATTGGATGCATCGAAATACTCCTGTCCTTTGAACAGCGCTACCTGTGCTTTCTCCTCGCGGGGTTTCTCATACAGATTCTTATACATCAGAACAACGGCAACGACTACTACAATAGCCACGATAACGCCGATAATTGTTTTTTTGTTTTTGATAAGAAATGCTTCCGATTGTGTCAGTGCATCTTCCACATTCAGAGCCTCATGGTGATTTTTCTTGTCTACAGCCATTTTATTAATTATTATTTAAGTATTCCTAATGTTGCAAATTTGCGCGCAAAAGTAACTTATTTATGAGTATCAACGAAATTTCACTGCATCTTTTTTTGCCTGTGGCGGTAAACGCAGGAAAATCTGCTTACTTTTGTGCCCTCATCAATAAAACCATAACGTATAACTTTGACACTCATGAAGAAAAACTTTTCCCGTATTTCCGTACTGCTCTTTGCCGCTTTCGGCTGCGGAGTGATGCTGCCTGTGCTGTGGGGTAACGATACATTCGACAACGAACGCCACTCCGTCAAATCGGAAGTACCCTATTGCGTCACCTCACCCGCGGTGCCTGCCTCCATCACTTTCGCCGGTCAGGAGATTGACTTGCAGCGTTATGACCACCGCGAGCGGATGGATCGGGAGCTGATGTCGTTCACCTATATGCATTCCACCACGATGCTTGTTATCAAGCGTGCCAACCGTTTCTTTCCCGTCATCGAACCGATATTGAAAGCAGAGGGAGTGCCCGACGACCTGAAGTATCTGGCAGTCATTGAGAGCAGTCTTTCCACACTTGCCCGCAGTAGCGCAGGTGCATGCGGCATGTGGCAGTTCATGCCAAAGACCGGACGCGAATACGGACTGGAGGTGAACGATAACATCGACGAGCGTTATCACGTGGAGAAAGCCACCCGCGCGGCTTGTGCCTACCTGAAAGAGGCATATTCCAAATATGGAGACTGGCTTTGCGTAGCTGCCGCATACAACGGCGGACAAGGACGCATCACTTCGGAAAAAGCCAAGCAGCAGGCAACTCGTGCCGTCGACCTCTGGCTGGTGGAAGAGACCTCGCGCTACATGTTCAGGCTGCTGGCAGCCAAAGCGGTTATCAGCGCACCCGAACGTTACGGATTCCTACTGAAGCGCGAGCAACTCTATCCGCCTATTCCTTATAAAGAGGTGACTGTGACCACCGGCATCGACAACCTTGCGCAGTTTGCCCGCGACAACGGACTGACGTATGCCCAATTGAAAGATTTCAATCCCTGGTTGCGCGATAACTTCTTGCAGAACAAAAGCGGTCGTACCTACGTACTGAAACTGCCCGATGCGAATGCGCTGTTCTACAATCCCAAGAAGACAGTACCACACGACAAGAACTGGGTCATCGACTGAGTTCGCTGCGTACAACCCTCCCCCACTCCTTTATTACACTGTCGCTCCATCCGCCTTCGGAAGAGGCGGCAGGCAGCAACATCGAGCAGGTTTCGTCCTTGTCGGATACCGACCAGGCTGCCCAGCTGAGGTGATGCCGATTCATCCACGCCACCCATTCGCTCCATGAGGCATGGTCGATAGGACCGTTGCCCGAGGCTTCCATGCCCGCACATTCGGAGACAAAGAGCGGAAGTCCCTTGCTCAGCGCATAATCCGCCCGATCGCGCAGCTCCTGTTTGTGGGTGGCAGCGTAGAAGTGAAGCGTGTACATCAGGTTGTGCTGTCCGGTAATGGGACTGTCGGCAGCGATGTGTATGTCCTGATCCCAATGCGGCGAACCAATCAGGATGAGTGCATCCTGATCGATGGCGCGGATAACGTTGATAAGCTCCACCGAATAGGCTTTCACTGCCTCCCATGTATCGTCGACCGGTTCATTGTAGAGTTCGTATATCACATTGGGCACCCCCTTGTAGCGGGTTGCCATTTGGCGAAAGAAAGCTTTGGCTTCCTCCAACCGGATGTGATGGCTGTGCCAGTCTATGATTGCATAGATATTGTTGTCGATGGCAGCATCGACCACCGCTTGCACGCAGTCGATGGCACGGGCAGGGTCTTGCAGATCACCGCCGTCGGGTTCGATGCCCATGGCGGCGCGCACCACTGAGGCGTGCCATTTTCCGGCAAAATATTCCACGGTCGAAGCATTATAGAAGCGAGGCCACCAGTTGTGCCATCCGTAGCTTACGCCGCACAGCACCACGGTATCGCCTTCGGCATTGAGCAGTGCGGTACCCTTTACGGAGAGCGGCTGTACTGCTTTGTTCAATTCTATCACCAGTGATTCGCGCGCAGCCATTGTCAGGTTCTCGCCGAGGGGAATGATACGTCCGCTCAACACATCCTTGCCCTGCTTGTTCGATGCAAGCACCTCCCGATAGCGCTTCAACGGAACAGTGACCTCTTTGTCGGTTCCGTTCAGCAGCACGAAGACCGTTTCCCCTTCGTATTGACGGGCATAAGCATACACGCCGTTCTGCACCAGAAACTGCGTCATGCTGCCCTTGGCAATCACGTCGTTGCCTTTGCGCCAGTTCAGCAGGGTGCGGTAGAAGTTGTAACACTCATTTTGAAGGGCAGTGCGTCCTTCGGCTGTAAACGCCGATTGTTTGTCGTCCGCCCATCCGCCGGGGAAATCCCGGCGCACGAAGCCGTCGCTGCGTTGCTTCACCCCATTCATCATCACCTCGGTACCGTAGTAGAGTTGCGGGATGCGACGGGTGGTGAGCAGCAGCGTCGAAGCCTGCTTCAACATTTGCAGGTTGTTGCCGTCGGCGAGGTAACGGTCGGTATCGTGATTCTCGATAAATGCCAGTACGGAAGCGGGGTTGGGATAGAGATAGTCGTACACGAAATTATTGTAGATACGGTCGAGACCAGTGGACATCGCCTCGGTCTGTTCGTTCCTGGCGAGGTTGATTTGCTCGTAGAAGCTGAAGTCCATCACGGTCTTGAGATAACTGTTGCGGGGTGCGGAGAGTTTGGAATCTTTCTGCCACCATGCGGTGTAGGCAGGTTCGGTCACCCATGTCTCTCCCACGGTGTTGTAGTTGGGATAGGCTTCGTTCAACGCTTTCATCCACGCTGCCATGCCGTCGTAGTCGGCATACGGATAGGTATCCATGCGGATGCCGTCAATCTGCGCATATTCTATCCACCAGAAGCTGTTTTGGATGAGGTAGCGCATCACGTGCGGGTTGCGTTGGTTCAGGTCGGGCATGGAGGGCACGAACCAACCGTCGTTCATCTGTTCGAAGTCGTACTTCGAAGCGTAGAGGTCGACGTGCGGCGTGAGTTTGAACGATGTCTGCACGAAGTTCTTCTCATGGTCGGGGTTATTGAACCAATCTTTGGAGGGCATATCCTTTATCCATACATGGTCTACGCCACAGTGGTTGAATATCATGTCCATGACCACCTTGATACCGCGGGCATGGGCGTCGGCAATGAGTTGGCGATATTCCTCGTTGGTGCCGAAGCGGGGGTCTACCTTGTAGTAATCGGTGGTGGCATAGCCGTGATACGAGCCGCCGCTCATGTTGTTCTCCAGCACGGGCGTAAACCAGAGTGCGGTGATGCCCAGATCGACGAAGTAATCCAGCTGCCCGGCAATGCCTGCCAGGTCGCCGCCGTGACGGGCGTTGGGGTCGTTACGGTCTACCTGATAGTCCATCATACCCGGCAGTACGTCATTGTCGGGATTGCCGTTGGCGAAGCGGTCGGGCATCAGCAGGTAGAGCGCATCCGAAGCATCGAACCCCCGGTGCTCGCTCCCCTTCAGGGCACGGGCTTTCAGCTCGTAGGTGCGCGTCAGCTTGCTCTTGCCCTGCGTAAAATGGAGGGTCATCGTGCCGGGCTTCGCTTCCTTGCCCACGTGGAGGTAAACAAGCAGGTAGTTGGGACTTTCCAGCCGGACGGTACTCCGGATGTTTACGCCCGGATAGTTCACTGTCACGGAAGCGTCGGCGATGCCTTCGCCATACACCATCAGCTGAAGTTCGGGATTCTGCATGTCGACATACCAGAAGGGCGGGTCTACTTTCGAGATATTCATCGCTGCCCATGCGCTGAGTGAGAGGCAGAGCGCTCCCAGGGTGACAAGTAACTGTTTCATGACAAGATTGGATTAATAGTGATTAATAATATGATTATAACGAGACGGCTAATGTATGAATTAACAGCGAATAAGCGTGATTAATCGCCATTCTTTTTTTTAACAGACAAGATGCAAACGTTTACGAGTATACATCAAAAGAGGGTGTGCCAAAACGACACGCCCTCTTTTAATCATGGAGGTACCGGAAAGATACCTCCGTGACACACGCTCTGAATGATTGTGTTTACTTCACCTCTTCAAAATCGGCATCCTGCACGTTGTCGCCACCGTTCTGACGGGCAGCCTCCTCACCGGCATGGGTGCCGTCGGCGCTGTCGGACTGACCGCCGCCCTGTGCACCGCCTGCGGCTCCGCTCTGTGCATACATCTCGGCGCTGGCAGCCTGGAAAGCGGCATTCAGCTCGGCTGTTGCACTGTCGATGGCGCCCAAATCTTGTGCCTTGTGCGCATCCTTGAGCTTCTGGAGGGCAGCCTCAATCGGTGCCTTCTTGTCGGCAGACAGTTTGTCACCCAGTTCGCTCAGCTGACTCTCGGTGTTGAATATCAGCGAATCGGCATGATTCAGCTTGTCAATCTTCTCACGCTCTTTCTTGTCGGCTTCGGCATTGGCTTCCGCCTCTGCTTTCATGCGTTCAATCTCGTCCTTGCTCAACCCGCTGGACGCTTCGATGCGGATGGCTTGCTCCTTACCGGTAGCCTTGTCCTTGGCAGAAACTTTCAAGATACCGTTGGCGTCGATGTCGAACGTTACCTCAATCTGCGGTACGCCCCGGCGGGCAGGTGCAATACCCGACAGGTTGAACTGCCCGATAGACTTGTTCTGTGCAGCCATCGGACGTTCGCCTTGCAACACGTGGATGGTTACTTCCGGCTGGTTATCGGCAGCCGTCGAGAACACTTCGCTCTTCTTACAGGGGATGGTGGTATTGGCGTCGATCAGCTTGGTCATGACACCGCCCAGCGTCTCAATACCCATCGAAAGCGGGGTTACATCCAGCAATACCACACCCTTGATTTCGTCGGTCAGCACGGCACCCTGTACGGCAGCGCCTACGGCAACCACCTCGTCGGGGTTTACACCTTTCGAAGGTGTCTTGCCGAAGAAGTCTTCGACTAATTTCTGTACGGCAGGTATACGCGACGAACCGCCGACCAGGATGACCTCGTCAATATCGGAGTTCTTCAGTCCGGCATCCGACATGGCTTTCTTGCACGGCTCCAGACAGGCTTGAATCAAGCTGTGAGCCAGCGCTTCGAACTTGGCGCGCGACAGCGTCTTGACCAAGTGCTTGGGCACTCCGTTGACCGGCATGATGTAAGGCAGGTTGATTTCGGTCGAAGTGGTCGACGACAGTTCGATCTTGGCTTTCTCGGCAGCCTCCTTCAGGCGTTGGAGCGCCATCGGGTCTTTCGACAGGTCGGCGCCTTCGTCGTTCTTAAACTCCTGTACCAGCCAGTTGATGATGACCTGGTCGAAGTCGTCGCCGCCCAGGTGTGTATCGCCGTTTGTGGAAAGCACTTCGAACACACCGCCGCCGAACTCCAGAATAGAGATATCGAACGTACCGCCGCCCAAGTCGAACACGGCAATCTTCATATCCTTGTGTGCCTTGTCGATGCCGTAAGCCAATGCGGCAGCCGTAGGCTCGTTCACGATGCGCTTGACGTCCAATCCGGCAATCTGTCCCGCCTCTTTCGTTGCCTGACGCTGCGAATCGGAGAAGTAAGCCGGCACGGTGATCACGGCTTCGGTCACCTCTTGTCCCAGGTAATCCTCGGCAGTCTTCTTCATCTTCTGAAGAATCATGGCAGAGATTTCCTGCGGCGTGTATTGCCGACCGTCAATATCCACGCGCGGCATGTTGTTGTCGCCACGTACCACCTTATAGGGGACGCGTGCAATTTCCTTCTGCACCTGCTCATAGTTCTCGCCCATGAATCGTTTGATGGAGAAGACCGTCCGTGTCGGATTAGTGATAGCCTGACGCTTGGCGGGGTCGCCCACTTTGCGTTCGCCGCCATCTACAAATGCGACAATGGAGGGGGTTGTCCGTTTACCTTCGCTGTTTGCTATTACGATAGGTTCGTTTCCTTCGAATACGGAAACGCAGGAGTTCGTAGTTCCCAAGTCGATACCAATAATTTTTCCCATGATGTAATTCTTTATTTGTTTTATTGTTATTCCGATTACTGTGTCTGCCGCACGGACAGACGCAGAGCAATAAACAAACCGTGTGCCAAAAAGGAATAACGGGAGCCAATGAACGGCAAACTGTCAGTTTGGCAGATTCGAATCAATCCGGGGAGGTAGAGGCGGCACTTGTGCATGACACGCATCAACTGTTCCGTCACAGCTTCGATATGGTGCATGACGATAGGTTTTGTCCATGGCTTCGGCAAGTGTAGTGACGCCTTGCTGAATGGAAAAGGCGGCGAGGAATCCCTGTGCGTTCAGCTCCGCCGCATCTGCTATCGAGCCGCCGATGGCGATGACGGGTATCCGTTGCCGGCGGGCAGCACGCAGCACCCCTCCGGGCGCTTTGCCCATTGCCGTTTGTCGGTCTAACCGTCCTTCGCCGGTGATAACGAGGTCGGCGCCTGCTATTCGGCTTTCGGAATGCAAGGCTTCCAGCACCATCTCTATGCCCGGTTTCAGGGTTGCCGACAGAAGCGCCGAGCAGCCTCCTCCGGCGCCGCCTGCCGCACCGGCGCCCGACAGGGCATTCATGTCCAATCCGTATTGGTGCGGCACCACGTCGGCAAAGTTGCTCAGTCCGCTGTCCAGCGCCTTGATCATCTCATCATCGGCGCCTTTCTGTCGGACGTAGACAAAGGCTGCCCCGTTGCGCCCCGACAGCGGATTGTTCACGTAGCATGCCACGGTGAACCGGCTTTCACGCAGCTCGGGCATGACGTGTGCCTTGTCAATGTGTCTGATTTCGTGGAACTACACACAAACAAAGTAGTCACTTGCTAATCAATGACTTAAATATAAGTTGCAAGCTAATAGGTTACGACTTAGAAACAACCTGTATGCTCCATTCTGATTGACTCTTCATCACTTCAAATAACTATTTATGCAAAGATAATCACAATAATTGGAATAACAAGTATTGTCCCAATTCCCATAAACGACTAATCATTTACCAATTCACCGACCTTACT
>JAISGR010000060.1 GCA_031262995.1 Prevotellaceae bacterium
TCGCCCTCGAAGGGCAATGTCTGTTCACAACCGACACAGAGCGGTAGCAGAAACAGCGCAATAAGGAGATGTTTGGTTTTCATACTGTCAAAATTTGAAGGTGTAATTGAATGAAGGCATAAACGGGAACGGGCATATTCCTTTGAGTACCGCTGCCGTTCTATTCTCGTAAGTGAGGGATACATTCTCGTAACCGATGTACACATTGGCGATGTTTTTCCGGTTGTACAGATTGTAGATGCTCAATCCTATTTTGCTTTCCCCGACAGGGTGCTTGAACGAATAGTTGACTGCCACGTCCAATCGGTGTACATCCGGCAGCTTGTATCCGTTTCGCTCATGATAGGAGTAAAAACGAAAATAACGTTGGAAAGAAGTAACATCGTTATAGCCCTCACTGTACATGTGTTCCCAATCTAAATTAGACGATGCGATTGCACTCATATACGAATCGGATTCATTCGGCATGCCACCGAACAAATGCGTGGTCGCCAGTGTACCACGTCTGCCGGTTTGATAAGTCCATGCCGCCGATGCCTCCCAATGCTCATTGAAGCGATAAGAGAAAACGAGGTTCAGGTTGTTTCGCCGGTCATTTCCGGCATAGAACTCGTTGCCGCCATTGAGTTCCTGACCCGGGCGGTTAAAGGTGCGCAACGATTTCGACCACGTGTATCCGATCCATCCGGTAGCCTTACCCACTTTTTTCTGAAGCAACAGTTCGATGCCGTAAGTACGCCCCTCGCCTGTCACAGCCATGTTCTCCCAGTCGGCATTGACATTTATATACGAACTGCCTTCCCGGTATTCCAACACATTGTCCATCGTTTTGTAATAACCTTCTACCGAGAAGAGTGTGGAAGGGGTGATTTGCCAGTTGTAACCCACAGCCCACTGATGTGCCTTCATCAACGGCGTGTTTTGCGTGATGGTGACCCACAAGTCCGACGGCATCACCAGATTGCTGCTGCTCAACAAGTGAATGCCTTGCGCCATGCCGGAGTAGGATGCTTTCCATGCCATGTTGGGGGCAAACATCCAGCGCAGGGCAAGGCGGGGTTCAAGCGATTGATAGGTTTTTCCCTTGACAAAGAAGGAGGTATAGCGCAACCCCACATTGGCTTTCCACCGGGGATGCATTGTCCAATCGTCTTCGACATAAAGCGCCGCAGTCTGCATCTGTTGCTGCTTGCCCGATGTGACATCGAGCAATGACGTCTCTTCGCTGTATTCCATCCCGGTCCATTCTTTCGTATACGCCCGTTTGTAGGCATTCACCGTGGGCGTGAGTTGTTGCAGTGTCAACTTTCCGCCTCCGCGAATGTCGTGTCGGGCAGAGGGTTGGTAGCGCACATCGGCGGTGAGCGACACATCGTCTATACCGGAATGATAGGCAGCATACGAGTTCTCCCGATACAAACGCTCCAATCGGTTTTGGGTGATATTGTCCTTTTGCTCTGTAATCTCAGACCCCATCTTGCGATCATATCGATACTGACTGTAACTCAGATTGGTATTGAGGGAGAGCCGTTCATCCCGACGGTGTGTCCAAAACAGGCTGGCAACCATATTTCCCCATGAATTGTCGGTATAGTTGCTCGTGCGATTGTCATAACTGTACTCCTTCTTCTCGTCCTGATACTGTTGCTCGCTGTCGGTAGGCGCCGTATCGTTTACATCGTGCCCTTTATAAAACATCGCCGACAGCTTGTCTTTGTCCGAGAAGCGATGTACCACCTTGGCAGTGACGTCCCAATAGTTCATCCGGGCATAAGGCTGTAAGGTTTCCGGTTTATCATACACTTTCTTTAAGAGTGGCATGACGATGGCATTGAAATAAGAGGCGCGGGCGCCCACGTTGAATGAGGTCTTCCCCTTCCATATCGGTCCTTCTATCTGTATGCGCGATGCCAACATGCCGACGTCTGCCGAGCCATGGTATTGTTCGAAGTCACCCTCTTTCATCCCGATGTCTAAGACGCTCGACAGGCGTGCCCCGTAACGGGCGGGGAACGCCCCTTTGTAGAAAAGAATATTCTCGATCATGTCGGCATTGAGCGCCGACACAAACCCGTTTAGATGCTCGGAATTGTAGAGGGTGGAACCATCCAGAATGATCAGGTTCTGGTCGTAATTGCCGCCCCGCACAAACAGACCGGCATGTCCGTCGCTCACCGCTTGTACGCCGGGCAAGCGTTGCAAGGCTTTCATCACGTCTAACTCTCCAAACAGCGCAGGCATACTTTTTACCTGCGCCATGGGAAGCTCTATGGCGCTCATCTGCGAATCGTCAATGCCAAAGTTCCGGTGGGGAGCATATACCGTTAACGTAGGAAGGCTGTTGGCGGATTGCAACCGAATGTGGATCACCGTATCTTTCGTCAGCACGAATTGCAGACTTTGCGATGCGGTGCCCACATAACTAAACCGGACGGAGACCGGTCTGCCGACAGGCAACGATAGCCGATAGAAACCTTTGTCGTCCGATACCACGCCCCGTCGGACAGTTGGCGAGTAGACATTGACTCCGATAAGGGGTTCTTCATTATCCTCACCGCGCATAAAGCCGCTGAGATATGCCGACTGCGCACGGAGTGATGAAACGAAGAGCACACCTATCAAAAAGAGGGTAGTTGATTTCATCGTGAAAATAAATAAATGAGTTAAAAATGGATGAATCATTCTTTACGAAGTTGCTATATAGATGCTTGTTTTTCTCATAGTATGCTATATCTCATGGCTTCGAAAAGAAAATACATCCGGGTAGCATATACTGCGCATGGCTTTGTTAAAGAAGTAAAAACAGAGAGACACAAAGTTTTAAGACGAATCGTCTTCCCCTCGGAAGACGCACCGTCTTCCCCTCGGAAGACGAACCGTCTCCGCCTCGGAAGACGAACCGTCTTCCCCTCGAAAGACGCACCGTCTTCCCCTCGAAAGACGCATCGTCTTCCCCTCGAAAGACGCACCGTCTTCCCCTCGAAAGACGCATCGTCTTCCCCTCGGAAGACGAACCGTCTCTACTTAACGTGCCGAGTTGCTCTACTCAGCGAGTCAGCAAGACGAGCGCTTCTATTCGGCAAGACAAGTTCCTTTTAATGACCGATTCAGGTTCAATGACTCTCTTTTCGGGTAACAATACATTGAAAAGAGACAGATTAGTATTACCTTTGCGCCCTTACAAAATAATCATTTTTTGATACGCATTAATTTATGGAATTAGCAAGCAAGTATGACCCCTCCGAAGTAGAGGGTAAGTGGTATCAGTATTGGCTGGATCACAAGCTGTTCAGCTCAAAACCCGACGAACGCCCCTCCTATACCATCGTTATCCCTCCCCCCAATGTAACCGGTGTGCTCCACATGGGACACATGCTCAACAATACCATTCAGGACATTCTGGTCAGACACGCACGCATGGAAGGCAAGAACGCCTGCTGGGTGCCCGGCACCGACCATGCCTCTATCGCCACCGAAGCCAAAGTGGTGAACCGGCTGGCAGCGCAAGGCATCAACAAGCGCGACCTCACCCGCGAAGAGTTCCTGAAACATGCCTGGGCATGGACTGACGAACACGGAGGCATCATCTTGCAGCAACTGCGTCGGCTGGGCGCCTCGTGCGACTGGGAACGTACGGCTTTCACCATGGACGAGGTACGCAGCGAAAGTGTCATCCGCGTCTTCGTCGACCTTTACAACAAAGGGCTGATATACCGTGGCGTGCGCATGGTGCACTGGGATCCGAAAGCCCTCACCGCCCTCTCCGACGAGGAGGTCATCTACAAGGAGGAGCACGGTAAGCTCTACTACCTGCGCTACATGGTCGACGGTGACCCCGAAGGACGTTATGCCGTGGTTGCCACCACCCGCCCCGAAACCATCATGGGCGACACCGCCTTGTGTATTAACCCCAACGACCCGAAGAACGCCTGGCTGAAAGGCAAGCGCGTGATTGTGCCGTTGGTGAACCGCTCCGTCCCGGTGATTGAAGACGACTATGTGGACATCGCGTTCGGTACCGGCTGCCTGAAGGTGACACCTGCCCACGATGTGAACGACTACATGCTGGGCGAGAAGTACAACCTGCCGAGCATCGACATCTTCAACGATAACGGCACGCTGAACGAGGCTGCCCTGCTCTATATCGGCATGGATCGCTTCGAGGTACGCACGCAGATAGAGAAAGACCTCACTGCCGCCGGACTGCTGGAGAAGACCGAACCCTATACCAATAAGGTGGGCTACTCCGAACGCACCAACGTAGTGATTGAACCCAAGCTCTCCATGCAATGGTTCCTGAAGATGCAGCACTTTGCCGACATGGCGCTGCCGCCGGTGATGAACGACGAGCTGAAGTTCTATCCCCCCAAATACAAAAACACCTACCGCCACTGGATGGAGAACATCAAGGACTGGTGCATCAGCCGCCAGCTGTGGTGGGGACACCGCATCCCTGCCTACTTCCTGCCCGAAGGCGGATATGTGGTGGCTGCCACTCCCGACGAAGCCCTTGCGCTGGCGAAGGAGAAGAGCGGCAATGCGGCGCTCACCCTTGCCGACCTCCGGCAGGACGAAGATTGCTTGGACACCTGGTTCTCGTCGTGGCTCTGGCCTGTCTCGCTCTTCGACGGCATCAACAACCCCGGCAACCGGGAAATATCGTATTACTATCCCACCACCGACTTGGTGACGGGACCCGACATCATCTTCTTCTGGGTAGCCCGCATGATTATGGCAGGCTACGAGTACATGGGCGACATGCCGTTCCGCAACGTCTACTTCACCGGCATCGTGCGCGACAAGCTGGGACGCAAGATGTCCAAGTCGCTGGGCAACTCACCCGACCCCATCGACCTGATTGACCGCTACGGCGCCGACGGCGTGCGCATGGGCATGATGCTGGCAGCTCCCGCCGGTAACGACATCCTCTTTGACGAGGCGCTCTGCGAGCAGGGACGCAACTTCTGCAACAAGATATGGAATGCTTTCCGCCTCATCAAGGGTTGGAAGGTGAGCGGTAGAAAGAAAACATCCGACACGGCGTACGAGGCGATATCATGGTTCGTGCAGAAGATCGAACTCGCCGATATGGAGATAGACAAGCTCTACGAGAAGTACCGGCTGAGCGAAGCCCTGATGACCATCTACAAGCTCTTCTGGGACGACTTCTCTGCCTGGTATCTGGAAATCGTGAAGCCGGAATACGGGAAATCCGTCGACAAACGCACCTACGACTGCACGGTGGGCTATCTGGATGAGCTGTTGCACATGCTGCATCCCTTTATGCCCTTCATCACCGAGGAGGTGTGGCAGCAATTGAAGCCCCGCAAGAAGGGCGAGAGCCTGATGGTCGACCGCTTGGTGTACGTCCCTCACAAGGATTACAGCCTGCTCGAACCGATGGAGCAGGCAAAATCCATCGTCGCAGGCATCCGCACCATCCGCCAGCAGAAGAACATCCCGCAGAAGGAACCGCTGGAGTTGCAGGTTGTCGGCGCTTTGCGGGCAGACGACTTCGACGAAGTGGTCATGAAGCTGGGCAACCTGTCGGCGATAAAGGAGGTAGTGACCAAAGCCGACGGCGCCCTCTCTTTCATGGTCGACACCGTCGAATTTGCCGTTCCGCTCGGCGGATTCATTGATGTGGCTGCCGAAGTAGCCCGCATGGAAGCCGAGCTGGCACACAAGCAAGGGTTCCTGCAAGGCATACAAAAGAAGCTCTCCAACGAGAAGTTTGTTGCCAACGCCCCCACCGTCGTCATCGAGCTGGAGCGAAAGAAGCAGGCAGATGCCGAGAGCATCATCCGCTCGCTCCAGGAGAGCATCCGGCAACTGAAAGGGGAGGCGTAAGGCGCTTCCGACCCCTTCATCACAATGATTTACGAATACTCACTCCGTGTGCTCCCTGATGTTGCTGCCAACGAGCAGCGCCTCACGGAGCACATTGCCGAAGAGAAAGGGCTTGACCGACGCACCGTTACTGCCACCCGCATCCTCAAGCGCAGCATCGACGCCCGCCAACGCACCATCTTCGTCAACCTGAACGTGCGGGTGTATGTCAACGAACAGCCTGCCGACGACGAATATGTGCGCACCCTGTATAATAAGGTGCACGACCGTCCGCAGGTCGTCGTTGTCGGCGCCGGTCCCGGCGGACTGTTTGCCGCGCTGCGGCTCATCGAGCTGGGACTCCGACCTGTCGTCGTAGAGCGCGGCAAGGATGTGCATACCCGCAAGATTGACCTGGCACAAATCAGCCGCACGCACACGGTGAACCCCGAATCCAACTACTCGTTCGGCGAGGGCGGGGCAGGCGCCTATTCCGACGGCAAGCTCTATACCCGCAGCAAGAAACGGGGAAGCATTGAAAAGATACTGAACGTGTTCTGCCAGCACGGGGCTTCGACCTCCATACTGGCAGATGCCCATCCGCACATCGGCACCGACAAGCTGCCGCGCGTCATTGAGCAGATGCGCCACACCATCATCGGGTGCGGCGGCGAGGTGCACTTCGAAACGCGCATGGATGCCCTCATCATCGAAGGCGACGAGGTAAAAGGCATCGAGACACATACGGGCAAGACACTGCTCGGCCCGGTGATACTCGCCACCGGTCATTCCGCCCGCGACGTCTACCGCTGGCTGGCTGCCCACCACGTAGAGATAGCAGCCAAAGAGATTGCCGTGGGCGTGCGATTGGAACATCCGGCGGAACTCATCGACAGCATCCAGTATCACAACAAGAACGGACGCGGCAAGTACCTGCCCGCTGCCGAATACAGCTTCGTCACACAGGTCGACGGACACGGTGTGTACAGCTTCTGCATGTGTCCGGGAGGTTTCGTGGTGCCTGCTGCCAGCGACGCCGAACAGATTGTGGTCAACGGCATGAGTCCGAGCAACCGCGGTTCGCGCTGGAGCAATGCCGGAATGGTGGTCTCGGTAGACCGCGCGCTGTTGAACGCCGCGGACAAGAGCGACAATCCGCTGGGCATGATGCACTTTCAGGAACAGCTCGAACGCGACTGCTGGCTGCAAGGCAACCGCCGGCAGACGGCGCCGGCACAGCGCATGGCAGACTTCGTCAACGGTAAGTTGAGCTACGACCTGCCCCGCAGCTCCTACAGCCCCGGACTGATCTCCTCTCCCCTGCACTTCTGGATGCCGTCGTTCATCACCGACCGGTTGCGTCGGGCTTTTCGGCAATTCGGGCGGAGCAGCCACGGCTTCCTGACCAACGAAGCGGTGATGATCGGCGTAGAGACACGCACGTCGGCGCCCGTACGCATCCTGCGCGACCGCGACACCCTGCAACACATCCGCCTGAAAGGGCTGTTCCCGTGTGGCGAAGGGGCGGGCTATGCCGGAGGAATCGTCTCGGCTGCCATCGACGGCGAACGCTGTGCGGAGGCTGTCGGCAGCCTCTATTTCTCGAAGCAGACAACGTGAGTTTGATGTAAGAAAAAGCAATGCCGACCATATACCTCTTCCGTAGCGTAAGTGCGCCGCCACCTTAGCGGATGACTTTGATATAGTCATATCAAACACCGTGATATGGTCATATCAAACACCGTGATATGGTCATATCAAGCATCGTGATATAGTCATATCAAACATCGTGATATAGTCATATCAAACATCGTGATATAGTCATATCAAGCACCGTGATATGGTCATATCAAACATCGTGATATAGTCATATCAAATGCCGTGATATAGTCATATCAAAGTAGCGAGACAGTAGTGGCGTCGATCTTCTTCAGCCCGCGGCTTAGGTCGAACTCACGTTATTATAGTAAACTCAAATTGATCATTCAAGCAAATAGACACACGCTCCAAAGATGCTTATGATGGTCGATTTGGCATAAACCAATACAATGTCAGTAGAATTAGGACAATTCAATACCCTTGAGGTAGTAAAAGAGGTGGAGTTCGGTCTCTATCTCGACGGAGGCGAAGAAGGAGAGATTCTTCTTCCCAAACAATATGTACCCGCAGGGTGCAGGGTAGGGGATGCGTTGCGCGTATTTCTCTACTTGGACAGTGAAGAACGGCTGGTCGCCACCACGCAGACCCCTCTCGTGCAGGTGGGCGAATTTGCCTGTCTGGAGGTGGCATGGGTCAATCAATACGGGGCTTTCCTGCATTGGGGGCTGTTGAAAGACCTTTTTGTGCCCTTCAGTGAACAGCGGCGCAAGATGGAGGTCGGCAAGCGTTACATCGTTCATGTGCATCTGGACGACGAGAGCTACCGCATCGTCGCCTCTGCCAAGGTAGACCGTTACCTCTCCGACGAGCCTGCGCCCTATCAGGCAGGCGATGCCGTCAACATCCTTGTCTGGCAGAAGAGCGACCTCGGATTCAAGGCAATCATAGAGAACCGGTACGGCGGATTGCTCTACGACAGCGAACTCTTCCGGACGCTACACACCGGCGACCGGCTGACTGCCTACATCAAGCAGGTGCGCCCCGACGGAAAGATAGACCTGATGCTTCAGAAGCCGGGCATGGAGAAGGTGGACAACTTTGCCCAAACCTTGCTGCAATACATCGACAGGCAGGGAGGAGTCATCAACCTGAACGACAACAGCCCCGCCGAGGAGATATACGCCACTTTCGGCGTCAGCAAAAAGACATTCAAGAAAGCCGTAGGCGAACTGTACCGGCAACGCCTTGTCAAACTCGAGGGAGCCACCATCGTAATGACCTGTTCTACAAGAAAAAATAAAGTGTTTAGTTGCTAACTTCCAAATAAATTGTACCTTTGCGCCGCTTTCGCGCAATCGCTGTCAGGACAGTAAAGTGAAGTAGCCTGGTATGTTGCGTAGTAACGATAACAATTTAATAAGAAGAAAAATGGATTTGATTAAAATTGCAGAAGAAGCATTTGCTACCGGCAAGCAACATCCGGCTTTTAAGGCAGGCGACACAGTGACGGTGGCATATCGTATTGTCGAAGGTAACAAGGAGCGCGTACAGTTGTATCGCGGGGTAGTTATCAAGATTGCCGGTCACGGCGACAAGAAACGTTTCACCGTACGCAAGATGTCGGGAACAGTGGGAGTAGAACGTATCTTCCCCATCGAATCACCGGCTATCGACCGCATCGAGGTGAACAAGGTTGGTAAGGTACGTCGTGCTAAACTCTACTACTTGCGCAAACTTACCGGTAAGAAAGCCCGTATCAAAGAGAAACGAGTGATTACAAATTAAACCCTGACAGCGAGGGCTTGACTCTTGTATCACTTCAAAATAAGGGTAACCAATGAACGAGAAAGGGAGACAGCGACGTCTCCCTTTTTTCTACCATACAGCACTGATGCCGGTGCTTGTTCGTTGAAGCACTTCGGCAAACTAACATTGTTCTTCCTCTCTTAATAACTCAAAAATAAATGTGTATGAAAGCAATTAGTTATTCGCTCTTGCGGGCAATCGCCGCACTGGCACTGGGACTGGTACTGGTCATGTTCCCTGCACAGGCGGGGAGTTACTTAGTGATAACCATCGGACTGGTATTTCTGATACCGTCATTGGTGAGCATTCTCTCCCATTTCTCGGCAAAGAAAGAGATACGCCGGTTCTTCCCGATTGTGGGAATTGGAGGCGCGTTGTTCGGCTTGTGGCTCGTCATTATGCCCGAATTCTTTGCCGATTTGCTGACGTTGCTGTTGGGCTTTGTCCTGCTCATGGCAGGGGTGTGGCAGATAGCGTCCTTGCTTTCGGCACGTCGCTGGACATCGGTGCCGGGCATCTTCTACCTGATTCCTTCGCTGATAATGATTGCCGGACTGGTGGCATTGCTCAATCCCATGGGGGTACGTGCTACGGCATTCATCGTGATCGGTGTTGCCTCTTTGGTCTATGCTGTTTCGGAGCTGGTCAACTGGTTCGTGTTTACCCGAAAGAAGCCGGGCAACAGTCTCGAAGGGAAAGCATCCGCCGACTTTGCAGAAGCAGAAGATGCTGAGGTGATAGAATAGCAGCGTGTGCTGTGCGGGCGGTTATCCGGCTATGTATTTTCGTTGTTTGTCGAAGAAGTCGTTTCGCATAGCCTGATTGCTGCCTGAGATGTAGGTGGCATACTTCTTCAGCGAGTCGAACCACCGGCGGTGAACGGCGCACAGTTCGGGGTTGGTTGTCGACATCATATTGATGGGGTCGACATAGAAGAATGATTTCAAACGGTCGTCGTCGTTGATGTGTACGCTGTTCTGTGCCACGTTGAACGGCGAGATGTAGGCATTTAGCTTTCCTCCGCTGGCAGTGATTCCCGTATTGGTTTCAGCCTCCAGTTCGTCCAGGATGGAGAGCAGGTCTTGCTTGATATCCACCAGCTCCTCATCGGTAATCAGGTTCCGGTGGTGGTAATATTCTATCTTATTCATCGTGTTAATAAACAGGTTGTCCGGAGTGACCAGCATGAACGTGCTTTGTTTTACCTTGTCGTAAGGCATGGCGGCACACAGCTTGGAGACGCCCGGTGGCACCACCGTGTCGCAGTAGTGATAATAGGTGGAGATTTCCATGATCTGGTGCATGTATTCGAAGTAGAAAAACTTTAGCAGATGGGGACGGTTGGCATAGAAGAGCGGATAGAGCTTATTGAGCGAAACGTACACATACTGATTGACCATGTTGCCGCGTGCTTCGATGGCATCGGTTATGATATGGAGCATGCGTATGAAAACCTCTTCCTGCGTATTGGATGTGTTGCCCGAGAGCGCAAAGATGGCATGGTGCGTAGCTGTTTCGTTCACTAATTCATCGATAGAAAAGCCCAACTTCTTTGATAAAATTACTATCTCTTCAAAGCTGAACGACACTTCGCCACGCAGTCGGCGGTAAGCAGATTCCTTGACTATACCCAGCGCATCAATTAAATATTGAACAGGTTTTGTCTCCGGAGGGAGTAGATAAATAATCTGACGTGCCAGTCTCTTCTTCTTATCTTCCATATAATATCTATGTATGTTAGTTAATGATTAAATGTCTGATTAGTTGATGATTATATTGCATCATTTGCCGCAAAGATATGTTTTAGATTTACAGTATGCAAATAACTTGTCTGTTTTCTCACGGCTTGCGCAGGCTCCTTTCTTGATTTTTTTGCCTCTTTTTTGTCTATTATGATTTGTATTTAGAAAAAAGTATCTATCTTGGCGCGCATAAAAAACGTAAAGCTTTCATAAATCTATGGATAAAAGTATGTTGCAACGGGAGTATGTGCTAAATGCTACCTCTAAAAGCATTTTATGGACTGCCATCAGCACTCCTATCGGGCTGGAAGGATGGTTTGCCGACAGGGTGTTGGCGAATGGTAAAATGCTGACTTTCTGTTGGGGAAAAGCCGAAAGGAGGGAGGCGGAGATTTTGGCATCGCGGGTGCAGTCATATATCCGTTTCCGGTGGTTGGACAGCAGCAGCGAGCGGGAATACTTTGAACTGCGGATGTTGTGTAGCGAACTGACCAACGATGTTGTGCTGGAAGTGATAGATTTTGCCCCTTCGAGCGAGGTAGACGACTTGAGTGAACTATGGGACACACAGGTAGAAACCTTGCGGCGGACATGCGGTTTTTGAATTATTTGTGCTACTTTTGCGCGTCATTTTAAGTAAGTGAAGAGCCAAGATGCTGCGCATTAAGAAATTAGATATATTTATTCTGAAGAGCTTCGGACTGCTCTTTATGGGCACTTTCTTTATCTGCCTTTTTATCTTCATGATGCAGTTCCTGTGGAGATGGGTAGACGATTTGGTGGGGAAAGGGCTTGGAATAGGCGTATTGGCTCAGTTTTTCTTTTATTCGGGTTTGACACTTGTCCCGATGTCGTTGCCGCTGGCAATACTGCTGGCATCCCTGATTACTTTCGGAAACTTTGGCGAACGATTCGAACTGCTCGCCATGAAAGCTGCGGGCATCTCGTTGCTCCGCATCATGCGTCCGCTCATCATATTTATTCTCATTGTCTGTGGCGTCTCCTTTTATTTTCAGAATGTGATCAGCCCCAAGGCACAAACCAAGGTGTGGCTGCTGATCATCTCCATGAAGCAGAAGTCGCCCGAGCTGGACATACCCGAAGGGGTGTTCTACGACGAGATAAACGGCTACAACCTGTACGTCAAGCACAAAGACCGCAAGACGGGCATGCTCTATGATGTGCTGATATATAACTTCGAAAAGGGATTCGAGAATGCGCAGATCATCAAAGCCGACTCCGGAAAGCTGGAGATGACCGCCGACAAGCAGCACCTTTACCTGCACCTGTACAGCGGAGAGCAGTTCGAGAACCTGAGGTCGCAAAACATGAATCAAAGCAACGTGCCCTACCGGAGGGAAGCATTTGTCGAGAAACACGCCATCATTGCTTTCGACTCCGACTTCAGCATGGCAGACGAGGGAACGATGAGCAACCAGGCAGATACCAAAGGGATGCAGACCTTGCAGGCAAACATCGACTCCATGCAGGTGCGTACCGACAGTGTGGGGCGTGCCTATTACAACGACGCCATGAACGGCGCCTACCGTCCTCCCGAGCGCAAGCCTGCCGATTCGCTGAAGATCGTGCAAGCCAATCTTGCGGAATACAACCTTGACAGCCTGTTCAACACCGCCACCCTGTCGCAGAAGCAGAAAATCATCTCCTCTGCCGTCAATCAGGCGGAGAACGTGGGCAGCGACTGGAACTTCAAGAGCTTTAACATCACATCCACCGACGGCAGCTTGCGGAGGCACCGCATCGCCTGGCACAAGAAGTTTACCATCTCGCTGTCGTGTCTCATCTTCTTCTTTATCGGCGCTCCGCTGGGCGGCATTATCCGCAAGGGCGGACTGGGTATGCCGGTCATTGTGTCGGTGTTGTTTTTCATCGTCTATTACATCATCGACCAAACCGGCTACAAGATGGCGCGCGACGGTTACTGGATTGTCTGGATGGGCGTGTGGACAAGTACGGCTGTGCTGGCTCCGCTGGGCGCTTTCCTCACTTATAAGTCGAACAACGACTCGGTTGTGTTGAATGCCGACCTCTACCTGAACTGGATGAAGTCGCTCATCGGCATCCGTAGCGTGCGTCACCTGACAAGCAAAGAGGTCATCATCCATGACCCCGAGTATGGGCATGTGGCGGATGAGTTGCGGGCACTGTCGGACATCTGCCGCGAACAAGTCGAGTCCAAGCGACTGAAACGCCTTCCCAACTATGTGCAGCTGTGGATGTCGGAGACCGACGACGAAAACATACAGCTTGCCAATTATCAGTTGGAGAACATCGTCGAAGAATTGTCGAACACCCGCTCACCCTATATCCTCAATGCGCTGAACAAATATCCGGTGATTCCGGTCAGTGCGCACATCCGTCCGTTCCGCAACCGATGGCTCAACCTGGCATGCTGTGTGGTGTTGCCGGTGGGACTGTTCTTCTACCTCCGCATCTGGATTTTCCGCATCCGGCTGTACAAGGACATGGAACGAATCATGCAGGTCGATAGCGAAATCATCGCCCTGATTGGAAACAATACTCAAGCATCATAGCATATCATATTTATGGAGAAGATACAATTAGATACCATCGAAGCGGCGATTGCCGACTTCAAGGCAGGCAACTTTGTGATTGTGGTCGACGACGAAGACCGCGAGAACGAAGGCGACCTGATTACTGCCGCCGAACTGATTACCCCCGAGAAGGTGAACTTCATGCTCAAACATGCCCGCGGACTGCTCTGCGCCCCCATCACCCTGTCGCGCTGCCGGGAGCTGGATCTGCCGCATCAGGTAAGCGACAACACATCCATTCTCGGCACCCCCTTTACCGTCACTGTCGACAAGCTGGAGGGGTGCACCACCGGCGTTTCGGCGGTAGACCGCGCCGCCACCATCCGCGCACTCGCCGACCCTGCATCCACCCCCGCTACCTTCGGCAGACCGGGACACATCAACCCGCTGTATGCACAGGAAAAGGGAGTGCTGCGTCGTGCCGGACACACCGAGGCGACTATCGACATGGCACGCCTGGCAGGGCTGTATCCCGCCGGCGCCCTGATGGAGATCATGAACGACGACGGAACCATGGCACGGCTGCCCGAGCTGCGCAAGATGGCAGATGAATGCAACCTGAAGCTCATCTCCATCCACGACCTGATAGCCTACCGCTTGAAACAGGAATCCCTTGTCGAGAAGGGCGTAGAGGTCGATATGCCTACCGAGTACGGACACTTCCGGCTGATCCCCTTCCGCCAGAAACTGAACGGGATAGAACATGTCGCCCTCTTTTGCGGTACGTGGGAACCCGACGAGCCGATACTGGTGCGCGTGCACTCCTCGTGTGCCACCGGCGACATCTTCGGCTCCCTGCGTTGCGACTGCGGCGAACAGCTGCACAAGGCAATGAAGATGATTGCCAAGGCAGGCAAAGGAGTGGTGGTCTACCTCAATCAGGAGGGACGGGGCATCGGCTTGATGGACAAGATTGCCGCCTACAAATTGCAGGAGAAGGGATTGGACACGATAGAAGCCAACATCCACTTAGGGCATCTGGCAGACGAACGCGACTATGGCGTGGGCGCACAGATGCTTCGGGAGCTGGGTGTGCACAAGATGCGGCTGATGACCAACAACCCCGTCAAGCGGGTAGGGCTGGAGGCATACGGCTTGCAAATCGTCGAGGCGGTGCCCATCGAAACAACCCCCAACGCCTACAATGAACGCTACCTGCGCACCAAGCAGGAGCGGATGGGGCACAACCTGCACCTGCATCTGTAAGGCGCCATTGAATCATCAGATATTTCAACCAATTCATAAACAACGAAACAATGAATCGACTATCCGACCGTCTGAACAGCTTGTCGCCCTCGGCAACGCTGGCAATGTCACAAAAGAGTGCTGAACTCAAAGCACAAGGCATTGATGTGATTAACCTGAGTGTGGGAGAACCGGACTTCAATACGCCCGAACACATCAAAGAGGCTGCCAAGAAAGCCATTGACGAGAATTACTCGCGCTATTCGCCCGTTCCCGGTTATCCGGCGCTGCGCAACGCCATTGCGGAGAAGCTGAAACGGGAGAACGGACTGACATACACCGCGGCGCAAATCTCGTGCGCCAACGGTGCCAAGCAGTCCGTCTGCAACACCCTCCTCGTGCTGGTCAATCCGGGTGACGAGGTGATTGTGCCCGCCCCCTACTGGGTGAGCTATCCCGAAATGGTGAAGCTGGCAGAAGGTGTGCCGGTGATTGTCTATGCCGGTATCGAGCAGGACTTCAAGATAACCCCCGCGCAACTGGAGGCAGCCATCACCCCTCAAACGAGAGCCTTGATACTCTGCTCTCCCTCCAATCCCACCGGATCCGTCTACAGCCGCGACGAGCTGAAAGCGCTGGCAGACGTACTGTCGAAGCATCCGCAGGTGATCGTCATTGCCGACGAGATCTACGAGCACATCAACTACATCGGCAGCCACCAGAGCATCGCACAGTTCCCCGGCATGCAGGAGCGCACGGTGATTGTGAACGGCGTCTCCAAGGCGTATGCCATGACCGGCTGGCGCATCGGCTTCATCGCCGCGCCCGAATGGATTGTGAAAGCATGCAACAAGTTGCAGGGGCAATACACCTCCGGTCCCTGCTCAGTTTCGCAGAAGGCTGCCGAAGCCGCATACACCGGCACACAGGAACCGGTGGCAGCGATGCGCCAGGCTTTCGAGCGTCGGCGCGACCTGATAGTGAAGCTTGCCCGCGAGATTCCCGGCATGGAGGTCAATGTGCCGCAGGGCGCGTTCTATCTCTTCCCCAAGTGCAGCGCCTTCTTCGGCAAGTCGGCAGGGGGCTTTACGGTGAAAGACTCCGACGATTTGGCGCTCTATCTGCTGGAGAAAGCCCATGTCGCCTGTGTGGGCGGCGCCTCGTTCGGTGCACCCGAGTGCATCCGCATGAGCTATGCCACCGGCGACGAGCATATCGTTGAAGCCATCCGGCGCATGAAAGAAGCATTGGCAGCGCTGCAATAACCGGATATGATTACCGAGATTCTCCAACAGCTATATGCCGAGACCGTCGGTCGGGCGCCGGCGAGCATCACCGAGCTGGCAGCGTCGGGTTCCAATCGTCGCTACTTCAGGCTGGCGGGCATGCCTGCCGATGCAGGTACGGGTGCGTCTGTCGCCGCGGAGACGCCCACGCTCATCGGTGTGAGCGGCACTTCGCTCGAGGAGAACCGCGCGTTTCTCTACATGGCGGCGCATTTCCGCGGCAAGGGGCTGCCTGTGCCGCAAGTGGTCGCCCGCAGCGCCGACGATGCGTGCTACCTGCAGGAAGATTTGGGCGACACGCTCCTGTTCAACGCCATCGAGAAAGGACGCACCACCGGCGTCTTCGACGAGGAGGAGAAAGCGCTGCTGCGCAAAACCATGCGCCTGCTGCCTGCCGTACAGTTTGCCGGCGCCGACGGCATGGACTTCGGCGTCTGCTCCCCGCAGGCAGAGTTCAACAGCCGCAGCATCCTGTGGGATTTGAACTACTTCAAGTACTGCTTCCTCAAAGCCACGGGCATGGAGTTTCAGGAAGACCGGCTCGAAGACGACTTCCAGCGCATGGCGGACGTGCTGTTGCGCAGCAGCTCGGCTACCTTTATGTACCGCGACTTCCAAAGCCGCAACGTGATGATACGCGGCGGCGAGCCGTGGCTCATCGACTTTCAGGGCGGACGCAAGGGACCGGTGTACTACGATGTCGCCTCCTTCCTCTGGCAAGCCAAAGCCCACTACCCCGAGAGCCTGCGGAAAGAGCTGCTGCGCGAATACATCGACTCCCTGCGCAAGTACCAGCCGGTAGACGAAGCCTACTTCTACGCCCAGCTGCGCCACTTCGTCCTCTTCCGCACCATGCAGGTGCTCGGCGCCTACGGCTTCCGCGGCTACTTCGAGAAAAAACCGCATTTTATACAGAGCGTGCCTTTCGCCATCGAGAACCTGCGAGAGCTGTTGCAGGAGCCTTACCCCGAATATCCCTACCTGTGCGGCGTGCTGCACGCGCTGACCGAGCTGAAGCAGTTCACCGACGACCTGCAAAAGCGGCGCCTCACGGTGAAGGTGACCAGCTTTGCCTACAAGAAGGGCATCCCCGACGACCCCACCGGCAACGGCGGCGGCTTCGTGTTCGACTGCCGCGCGGTGAACAACCCCGGCAAGTACGACCGCTACAAGCCCTTCACCGGGCTGGACGAGCCGGTGATTCGCTTCCTGGAAGAAGACGGCGAGATACAAACCTTTCTCGAACATGTGTACGCCCTGACCGACGCCTCCGTGAAGCGATACATAGAGCGCGGCTTCACCAGCCTCTCCGTCTGCTTCGGATGCACGGGCGGGCAGCACCGGTCGGTCTATGCCGCCCAGCACCTGGCGGAGCGCCTCCACAGGCTGTACGGCGTGCAGGTCGTCCTGATTCACCGCGAGCAGAACATCGAACAAACCTTCCCCGCCCGATGAAAGCCATGATTGTGGCAGCGGGATTGGGCACCCGCCTGCGTCCGCTGACCGATACCCTGCCCAAGGCGCTGGTACCTGTTGCCGGCGTGCCGATGCTGGAGCGTGTCATCCTCCGGCTGAAGGAGGCGGGCTTCACCGACATCACCGTCAACATCCACCACTTGGGCGGGCAGATCATCGACTTCCTGCACGCACACCACAGCTTCGGCGTCACCCTTCACCTCAGCGACGAGCGCGGCGCCCTGCTCGACACCGGCGGGGGAATCAGGCACGCCCGTCGCTTTCTGGATGGCGACGAGCCGTTTCTGGTGCACAATGTGGATGTGATAACCGACCTCGACCTGCGCACTTTCTACCTGCGCCACCGGCAAAGCGCTGCCGACGCCACGCTGTTTGTCAACCACCGGCACACCTCCCGCTGTCTGCTGGCGGATGCCGGCGGCAGGCTGTGCGGCTGGACGAACCGATCGACGGGCGAGGTGCTCCCTGCCGACCTTGTCTATCCCGATGCGCGCTACCGTGCGGAAGCGTTCGGCTGCGTGCAGGTGCTTTCGCCGTCGCTGTTTCGATACATGGACGAGGCACAGTTGCCCGACCGCTTCTCCATCATTCCTTTCTATGTGTCCATCTGCCGGACGGCACGCATACAGACCTGCGCTGCCGACAGCCGCTACTGGTTCGACATCGGCAAACCCGAGACGCTGGCTGCAGCAGAGGCGTATCTGTCGGCACACGGGCATGCCTGAACAAACGTTGCTTCACCCCCTAAAATTTCCGTATAGGCGCCGTTAAATTTCCGTATAGGCGGAAATAAATTTTCGTATAGGCGGAAATAAACTGCCGCATAGACGCCGTTAAATTTCCATGCGCATGAAAATTTAACGCGATGCGCATGGAAATTTATCGCGATGCGCATGGAAATTTGACGGCGTGCGCGCGGCGTTCCAAGCCTCCACGTATTGCCTCGCCACGTCGATGCAGTCGTGGTGGCGGGCGATGTAGGCAATGCCCTGCCGCGAGAGTTCGGGGATGCGTTCGGGATGGGTCACCAGATTCTCCACCTTATTATATATGTCCTGCTCGTCGGGTACGACGTTGACGACGGGGCGGAGTTCCGGCTCGTGCAGCAGCGCGTAGGGTTCGGGTTCGCCGCCGCCCACCACGGTGATGCCCTTTGCCAGGGCGAGCAGGGCATTCATCGAGGGGGTGTAGGAGTAGAGCTGGTCGAGCTGCACGTCGGCATCGTCCATCAGCTGCTCGTAGCGCAGGTAGGGCACATCCTCCACGCAGGTGATGCGGCAGCGGTCGGGGTAGCGGCGGTGTATCTCGTGCAGGACGGGCAACATGCGGTCGGTGCCCTTGAGCACGCTGCGCGCCGTCTGGATGCCGATGAAGAGGTTCATCACCTCGGGGATGTCGCGCACGCGGGTGGTGATGCCGCGGTGGTCGATGGGTAGCGGAATGAAAGTGGTCTTTTCGGGAAAGAAGGGCAGGTAGGAGACGTAGTACTCCCACAGGCAGGCGATGATGCCGTCGCACGATTCGGCGATGGTGCGGGTGGCGCGGGCTGCCCCGCCGCGGTACCAGTCGGCAAGGGTGGCGCGGTTGAAGGGCGTGTCGCGGTAGGTATCGCCCGTCTTGAAGTCGGAATAGCGGAACGTGTCGCCTTCCATGCAGGCGCGGATGTAGTAGTAGTCGGTGCCGAAAGCGCCCAGAAAGACCTTCCCGTTGTGACGCTTCAGGTAGCGGTAGACGGGCAGCGTGCGCTCGCTGCGCAGTCGCAGGAAGTAGGGGCTGATGAGTTGCACCACGTCGAACCCCCGGAAGTCGGGCAGGTGGCGGAGCACCCGGCACAGGCAGCGCACTCCGTCGCGCAGGCTGTTGGTGGGGCGATTGAGGGAGATGTCGTAGCGGTAGCGCTTCCAGCCGTTGTCGGAGGCGGCAACGCACACCTCGTGTCCCAGCTCCCTGAGTCCTTGCGCCAGCGTGGCGTGCAGGTGACTGAACTCGCCCAGCAGCAGTATCTTCATGGGCGGCAGATGTTTCGGATGATTTGCCGCATGTAATCGATCCGCAGGAAGAAGTAGCGGCGGCGGGCTGCCTTGCGCGCCAATGAGCCGGGAGGCAGGGTGCGGATGTGCGCCGACACCCGTCCGAGCATGGCGCGGAAGTCGGACAACCGGCGGCGGCGCATGGCGAGGGCGGAGGCGTGGGTGATGGAGGCGGCGTGCCGCACGTAGACGTAGAAGGGCGTATCGGTGACCAGCGTGGCGCCTGCCAGCGAGTATGCCTTGAGCAGGAAGTCCTCGTCCTGATGGTACCTCCCCTCGCTGAACAGCAGCGCTTGCTCTGCCAGAAACTGCCGGCGGAAGAAGTGGCGCCACACCGTGCCGAGGAAGTTGTGCCGGCTCATGAAGGCAGCTCCCGACGGGTAGCGCCGCACCGTCATCGGCGGGCGCGCATCGCCCTTGTCCGTCCGCACCATGCCGAACGAGAAGATGTCGGGTGTGTGCTGTCGCAGGCAGGGCAGGCAGCGCGCCAGGCAGTCGGGAAGCAGGTAGTCGTCGGCATCGACAAAGAGCAGGTAGTCGCCCGTGGCTTGGCGGATGCCGTTGTTGCGGGCACCGCCCGGGCTGTTGCCGGCATCATCGACCGTGATCACCTCGATGCGCTCGTCGGTCTGCTGCTGCCCGACGGAGTCTAAGCAACGCTGTAACAGCTGCGGGTCGGCTGTGCCGTAGAACGGAATGATGATGCTGACGAAGGGATTCATGCGGTCGGTGGCGTGGCGTGCCGTTCTGCCGGGTTGCCGTTGAAGGTGATGCGGAAGCGTGTCAGCCCGTTGTTGCAGGTACGGAGCGAGAAGGTACATTCGTGCCGGCTCAGTATCTCGCGGATGAGCACCAATCCGATGCCCTGTCCGTTGGGCTTGGTCGAGAAGAAGGGAGTGAAGAGCTTGGGCTCGGCTTCGCGGCTGATTCCGATGCCGTTGTCGGTCACCTCGACGGTGGTTGCGTCGGGCACGCTCACCACAATCTTGCCCGGGCGTCCGTCGGTGGTCTGTCCGATGCTCTCGGCGGCGTTCTTGATGATGTTCACCAGCACCTGCTCCATGAGCGCGGCATCCATGCGCACGGTGCGCACGGCAGGGACGCATTGCAGTTGCAGGCTGATGCCGCGGTCGTTGCACATCCCTTCCATGAAGCGGACGCAGGCGGCAGCCAGGTTGTTGAGCAGCGTGGGGGCAAACTGCGGCTCGGGTATCTTCACCACGTCGGCAAAGCGGGTGATGAAGTTGCTCATGGAGTGGCAGCGGTCGGTGCAGACACGCATCACCTCGCAGATGTCGTTCATGTCGGGGTCGACAGAGAGGGTCTCTTCTATCGTGTCGAGGGTCGAGATGATGCCGGCGGTGCTGTTGTTCACCTCGTGGGCAATCATGCGGATCACCTTTCCGTAGGCGCGTTTCTCGGCGCGCATTACCTCTTCGGTCATTCGCTCTATCAGGTAGAACGGGTGCGGGAAGCCCCGGTCGATGAACGACGAGCGGGTGCACCGGTAGATGTTGGCATCGTTGAGTCGCACCACCGCATCCTTGTCCTTGGGCAGCGCAGCCAGCTCGGCGGCAAGCGGGGAGCGGATGTCGCGCAGCAGCCTGCCCGTCACCTCCTCTTTGTGCAGTCCCAGTATCCGGAGCGCCATGGGGTTGACTTCGGACACCTCGCCGTTCAGCGTGGTCACTATCACGCCCATCGGCGAAGCCTGAATGAGCAGGTCGAGGAAGTTGTTCTGTTCGCGCAGCCGCAAGCGCTCGCTCTTGAGCTGCTCCATCATGCGGTTGAAGATGTTCACGATGCGGTCTGCCTCGTATTGCCCTACCGTGCTGAGGCGGCTGCTGAAGTCCTGCTCGCGCAGCAGCTCCATACCGCTGCCGATGCTGTTCATCGGTTTCACTATTTTGCGGTAGAAGAGCAGCAGGAAGAGGAGTATGAGCAGTACCACCCCTTCGGTGAGGTAGAGGTGCCGGGTGAGTGTCCCTTTTGCCGTATAAAGCAATACGCCTCCCAGGGCGAGGAGGAAGATGACTAATAGGGTGAAGTAGCTTTTGATGCGCATGGTGTGGCGGATTCGGGTATTAATTCGCCGCAAAGATATGCATTCGGTGCGACAAAGGCATTATTCCTTTCGTTTATCGGGCAGTGTGCACCAGAAGGTCGATCCCTTTCCGTAGACCGACTTCACGCCGATGGTGCCGCCCAGCTCCTTGATGATTTGCTGCGAGATGGCAAGTCCCAGTCCCGTGCCCTGCTTGAAGGCGTTGAGCTTCACGAATCGGGTGAATACGTCCTTCTGCTTCTCGGTGGGGATGCCCATGCCGGTGTCTTCGACGTAGAAGCGCACAAATCCTTCGCGCGGTCTGTTGTAGCCCAGCGTGATGCTTCCCTTGGCGGTAAACTTCATGGCATTGGTCATGAAGTTGTTGATCACCTGCGTCATGCGGCGTATATCGGTGTAGAGCACCAGCTCGGGCAGCGGTTGGATCAGGCGGATTTCCACCTCTTTGTTGTCCTGCCGCAAGATGGCAGCCTGTGCGATTTCGCTCATCATCTTGTTGATGTCGGCATTGGTATAGACATATTCCATGGTGCCTGCCTCCATCTTCGAGAGGTCGAGAATGTCGTTGATGAGTTGCAGCAGCAGCGCATTGTTCTGTTCGATGATGTGGTTGTACTCCACCCGTTCTGCGTCCGACACCTCTTCGGTGGAGAGCAGGCTCGAGAATCCCACGATGGCATTGAGCGGGGTACGTATCTCGTGACTCATGTTGGCAAGGAACGCCGACTTGACGCGGTTTGCCTCTTCCGCCTCTTCGCGTGCGTGCTCGGCTTCCTCCTTGGCTTGCTTGAGGTCGCGCTCCATGACTTTGAACTCGGTGATGTCCCAGGCGCTGTACACGATCCACTTGCTGCCGTCGGAGAGTTGGATGACATTGTTGTTCTGTGCGGTGAATCGCTCTTCGCCCTTTTTGTTGTAGAAGTGTCGGGTGCCCCATTGCGGCTCCATGGTGCGCACCAGAATCTTATCCTCCACACGTATCTGGTCGGCGTCGGCGGTCATTACGTCGTAGTCGGTCTTGCCGATGGCCTGTTCGGCAGGGCATTCGAAGATGCGTTCCGCCTCTTTGTTCCAGAAGACGTAGCGCATGTTCTTATTCACATCTTTCACCTTGGCGGCGATGGGCAGGTTGTCGAGTATGCTGTTGAGCAGGCGCACCATCTCCTGCCGTCCCGTTCTTTTCTGTCTGCTCATCCGGTAGCGCATCAGCAGTATCACGAGCAGTACGGCTGCCACACCCGCGATGATGATCACTAAGGTGTACTGTTGGGCGAAGCTGATGGTGACGTTGCTGTAGACGGCATTGCGGGGCAGGTTTTCCTGCGGGATGCCCTTCTCTATCAATGTCTGGTAGTTGAAGTAGGTCTTGGGGGTGCCGGGAGTGACGATGGTGGAGTGATAGTCCGTTCCTTCGTCGATGATGTTCCCTATCTCGGCAAGTGTGGCGTCGCTGACCTCTTTGCTGCTGATGTAGTAGCCGCCGGCAAAGACTCCCGCCGTGGAGACATATTGGTCTATGAGGGTGAAGACGGGGGTATTGGCAGCTTCGGCGATGTAGTGCTGCATCTCTTCCTCGGGGAAATAGGCTTCGGTGAGTCCGCTGCCGGTGATGTCCATCCACGAGTAGTACAGGATGCCGGTGTCGGGACCGAAGGTGGAGAGTTCGCGGAGCATGGTGTCGGTGTTGGTGTCGGGGTAGGTGAGGAATCCGAGACTCAGTTCGGGAAAGTCGGCAAGGCACACCTTCTCCAACTGGTTGCGCACGAGGAAGCAGCTGAACCTGTTGTCCGACAAGAGGATGAGGTGCCGCATGTCCGGCATGAGCAGCCGCATCTGTTCGATGGTCTCTTTCAGGTAGATGGGTGCGTGTATCAGGGTGATGTTGTAGCGGTTGCGTATCTGCTGGTTGCTCACCAGCGCGCTGTCGGCGATGTTCATGCCCCCCGCATAATAGGCTTTGATGTCGACAGACGAGTGCGGCTGCGAGTGGCAGATGATGACCGGAGCGCCTTTCCACACGGTATCGAACAGGGAGCGGCACAAGTACCAGCCCATGTCGTTGATGAAGATGACGGCACGCGGCGGGGTGGTGTACTTCTTGCGCAGATAGGAAATCTTACGTTCCATCTCTTCACGTTCCCCTCCATGCCACAGCGCAAGCGATTCGGCATAGACATTGGTGATGCCTCCCTTCTCGAACTTCTTGTCAATGGCACTGAACAGTTCGTATGTCCATTTCTCGCGAAAGGTGGACGAACTGATTAATAAGATGTAGTCTTTACTGTCTTCGTTTTTCTTGGCGTGTACACAAGGAACAATAAATAGAAGAATAAGACAGCATACAAGCAATTTACGCATAGCACACGATTTCTCTATTAATGGATGCGCGCAAAAGTAGATAAAAACTTTCAATTGCTGCAATAAAGAAAGTCAAAAGTTGCATATATTGTTCCTTCCTCACTGCCTTCACCGTGCCGACGCCGTTACATCGCCTCCATGGGTGGCTTTCCGAAGTACTCTTTGAAGACGCGGCTGAAGTAGGCTGGGGTGTTAAATCCGCACATCTCGCTCACTTCCGTCACATTGAACTTGCCCGACTGGAGCAGCTCCATGGCATAGTTCAGCCGTATCTCGCGGATAAACTCTACCACCGACAGGTTGGTCAGCGCCTTGATCTTCTTGTAGAGCAGCGACTGGCTCAGGGCGAGGGCGGAAGCAAAGTCCTCCTTGCCGAAGTTCTCGTTGCCGATGTTGGCACGTACGCAGGAGATGGCTTTCCTGATGAACTCGTCGTTGATGCGGTTGGCTACGATGGCATGTGAGTCGTCGTGCTGCGCCTCGATGGCTTTTTGGAGCACGGTGCGGCGGTTGCGGATGATGGAGGTGATGCGGCTTGCCAGCAGTGTCATGTCGAACGGTTTCACCAAGTAGTTGTCTGCGCCCAATCCCAGTCCTTTCAGCTGGTTGGTCTTGTCGGAGAGGGCGGTGAGCAGGATGACGGGGATGTGCGACGTCTCGTATGCCGACTTGATGCGGCGGCAGAGTTCGAAGCCGTCCATCTGGGGCATGATGACATCCGACACCACCAGGTCGGGCTGCAACTTCTCTATCTTCTTCCAGGCATCCAGTCCGTCGTCGGCTGTGCTGACGTGGAAGTGCTCGCGCAGCGGATGCACCATGAACTCGCGCAGGGCGCGGTTGTCTTCCACAACGAGGATGTGCATGTCGCTTACCGCTTCGGCTTCGTCGCCTGCCGGCAGCAGCGCATCGGTTTGCGGGTCGGGTTCGGGCACTTCGAGCGACTTGGTCTCGGGGAGAAGGCGCAGCGGCACGGTGATGTCGAAGGTCGTTCCCACGTTCAGCTCGCTTGACACCTCAATCTTTCCGTTGTGTATGGTGATGTATTTCTTGGTCATCAGCAGTCCGATGCCCGAGCCTACCACCTGTGCATTGACGGCATTGTCGCTGCGGTAGAACTCGCGGAAGAGCTTGCGTTGCGCCGACTTGCTGATGCCCATGCCGTGGTCTTTCACGCGCAGCTTCCAGCGGTCGGCTTCACCGGTGAAGGTCACCTCGATGCGGCTGCCTGCGGCGGAGTATTTCACGGCGTTGGAGAGCAGGTTGTCTATCACCCGTTCCATCATGCGGGCATCGACCTGTGTCCAGTAGTTGTCGGGGGTGAGGGTGGCAATGATGTCGATGTTGCGTCCGGCGGCATACGATTCGTGCACGCTGATGCGGCGGCTGAAGAGGTCGGTCAGGTTGATGTTGGCAAAGAGCGGCTGTTCGCGTCCGATGTCAAGCTTCTCGAAGTCGAGCAGCTGTGTGGCGGTGTCGGTCAGTCGCGTGGCTTGTTCGGAAGCCATGGAGAGGCACTTGGCGCCCCATGTCGAGAGGCCGGTCTCTTTGTGCAGCTCCTCTACCGGCGCTTTGATGAGCATGAGCGAGGTGCGTATGTCGTGTGCCATGCGGGCAAAGAAGCGAATCTTCTCGTCGGCATAGCGCCGGTGCAGCCACTGCACGTAGTAGCGCACCACGAACGTAACCAGTCCGATGAACAGGAGCGTGATGAGCAGCCTGAACCAGGCGCTCTTCCAGAAGGGGGGGGAGACGGTGATCATGAGCTGCCGGTGCGACAGGATGCTGCCGTCGTACAGCCGGATGCTGAGCCGGTAGCGACCTGCCGGCAGGTTGGTGTAGTTGATGTAGCGGTTGGTCGAGTAGGGGTTCCACCCTTTGTCCTGCCCTTCGAGCTGCCACGAGAAGGTGGCGGAGCGGCTGATGTTCCCCAGCGGGAAGACCGACAGCGTGAAGGAGTTCTGCGGATAGTCCAAGTGCAGCGTGGTGATGCTGTCGATGGGGGCGGTGAGCTTGTACGAAGGGATGTCGCGGATGGAGCGTCCTGCCACGATGATGTTGGAGAAGTAGATGCGTCCCGACGAGCGTACGGAGTCGAGTTTGTCGACGTGGAACAGCACCACCCCCTTGTTGGTTCCGAACGCCAGTCGCCCGTCGCTTTGCCGGCAGGCGGCGTTGACGCTGAACGAGACGTTGGTCAGGAGCGGCTGGTTGGCAAACGTACGTATCCGGTTGTCCTTCAGGTTGAGGCGGCACAGCCCTTCGTCGGTGCCTATCCAGAGTGTACTGTCGACAAGGAGCAGGCTCTTGGTGTAGTTGCTCGAGATGCCCTGCTGGGTGGTGTAGTGCTTCTGTCCGCCCTGTCCGGCGGTGCTCATGTCGAGTTCGATCACGCCGTCGCCCGAGGTGCATATCCACACGGTGCGTCCGCTGACGGCGATGTCGTGTATGGTGTGGTTGTGCACCAGCACATCCAGCTTGCCCGTCTCCTTGTCCATGAGCAGCAGCCCGTAGGCGCACCCCATCAGGATTTGCCCGGGTTCAAATTCGGCAAAGCAGTAGACGGGCTGTGTGTCGTAGGTGCGGAAGTGGCGGGTGCGGGGGTTGAAGCAGTACACTTTGCCCTTCACGCCTCCCATCCACACGTCGCCTGCGCTGTCGGTGTAGGTGGCAAACACGAATCCGCCCGTGCCGAAGATGTCGCCGTCGTGTTCGGTGTAGTGATGCAGCTCGTTTCCGGTGGCTTCGTCGAGCACGTACAGTCCTTCGCCGTAGGTGCCGGCATAGATGTGTCCGTCTCCGTCGGTCTCGAGCGAGAGGAAGACGGTCTGCCTGCCGGTGTACAGGTGTTTCCAAGCATGGGTACGGGCATCGCGGCGGCTGATGCCGTCGTCGGTGGCTATCCAGAGGTTGTTGTTCCTGTCAGTCACGATGCTGTTCACCTGATTGTTGTAGAGCGACTGCGGGTTGTTGATGCCGTGTGTCAGGGTCTCCACGACGGGATGTGCCGTCATGGTGTATTGCAGTCCGCCGCTGTTGGTGGCTGTCCACACGCGGTGATTGTCATCCATCAGCAGGGAGTAGACGCCGTTGCCGCGCAGCGAGGAGGGGTTGTTGAGGTCTTCGCGCAACACCTGCCGGACGTGCTTTGCGTCGCGGTCGAGTATCCAGATGCCGTCGCCGTCGATGCCCGTCCAGATGGAGGCAGTGTCGGGCAGCATGATGTCGCGCACGATGTGCTTGGAGAAGCCCGACACGGGGGCTTTGCGGAACTGCTGCGTTTGGAGGTCGTATTGCCACAGACCGGCATCGTAGGTGCCTATCCACACGCGGTGGGTGCGGTCGTCGTAGCGGACTGCCGAGATGGGATAGTTGAGCTGTCCCCGTAGGCGGGAGGTCTGCTTCGAGCGGGTGTCGATTTGAAAGGTTGCCGAGGTGAGGAAGACCAGCAGGTGGTCGGCATCCATCTGCGTGATGTAGGAGAGTTCGGCAATTCCGTTCAAGACCTGCACAACCTCTCCGCCTGCCCAGACGAAGAGACCCGCGCTGGTGCTTATCCACACCGTGCCGGTCGAGTCTATCAGCAGGTTGCTCACCCAGCCGTCGGTGCCCAGCTGCGACGAGAGGGTGAAGCTCAGTTCGAACCGGTTCTGTATGCGGTCGTAGCAGAATGCCTGACCGTTCTGGGTGATGGCAATCAGCCGATTGCCGCGACAAGCCATCTTGACTTGCATCACGTCGGTGGTGACGAGCGGGAGGGTGTAGACACGGGCATCGTCGGCTGCCGTGCGGAGTATTCCCGTGCGCGACGCAGCCCAGATAAATCCGTCATCGTCGCGCACCACAGAGGTTATCTCACGCACGGAGATACCGAACTGTTCGTTGATGCTGTTGAACGTAAACTCTTGGGAGGATGCCACAGCAGGCAACAGACATAAGATAATAAGCAGCGACAGTGTGATGTTTTTCATTCTTGTTCCGGTTATAATTACCGGTTGCAAAGCTACGAAGATTTGACGGACTGACAATATCGGCGTATCATAAATCAACGATTGCGAGGTTTTAGAAGACCTGCGCCGCTCTTTTTCGGGTTTAGAAGCGTGCCGACCTGCGTGCAACGGCTGCAAAACAGCCCGAGCGATAAATCGGACTGGGGTCGTATACCAGGGTAGTACAGGGTCGTATACCAGAGGTAGTA
>JAISGR010000068.1 GCA_031262995.1 Prevotellaceae bacterium
CCAAAATGCTCACTAAAGAAAAAGAACACCACTTACCAATATCTCAATCATACAACAAGGCTCTACGCGAAAAGCGGGTGCAAAAGTAGTACTTACTAATATAACAAACAAATATTCAAGGAACTTTCTAACAAAGAAAATAATAAAACTCTGAAAAACAAATGAATAGAAAAGAAAAAAAAGAAAGAAGAAAGAGAAGAATAAAGAAGAGGGAGAAGATGCAAGAGGAAAAAGAAAGGGGGACAAGAGGAGAAAGGAGAGATCTCAATAAAATGAAAGAGGACATAATAATAGAATGAAAGGGACGTGGCAATAGGAAAAGATAGGCTTCTCAATGAAACGAAAAGAATATCTCAATGAAACGAAAAGGATGTTCCAACGGAATGAAAAGCCTTATCGGCGCAGCGTAATCTCCGTAATCTCAGGCCATGCCCCGAAACGGAGCGGCAAGCCAACATAGCCGACGCCGACATTGACATACAGCGAGCGATGATTTTCGGTGTACATGCCGCGCCATTCTTTAAAGAGGAGCGAAGCAAGCGAATGATTGAACAGGATGACCTGCATACCATGGGTGTGACCAGCCAATGTCAGCGCGATGCGGCTATCGGGCAGCACCTCCCGCTCCCAATGGTTGGGGTTGTGACTGAGCAGGATGCTGAAAAGAGAGTCTGCTCCGGCTGTAGCCTTCTGCAAATCGGCGTACTGAGGACGGGTACGGACAGTCTCTTGCGGACGGAAATGGTCGTTGTAGTTACCTACGCCGATGAGGGCGATGCTGTCACCGTGGTGGTGCAGGATGCGGTGTTCGTTGTCGAGCAGCGTCCATCCCATCTGCTTCTTTTTGGCGATGAGAGAGTCCAAGTTGGCGATTTCATCGGCAGGGTTCGTCCAATGGAAGTAGGTGCCGTAGTCGTGATTGCCCAGAACGGAGTAGACGCCGTCGCGGGCATGCAGTTCGGAGAGGGTGAATTGGAACTCGGTCAGCTCCACCGCCCGCTGGTTCACCAGATCGCCGGTAAAGAGTATCAGGTCGGGGTTCAGGGCGTTGACCTTTGCCACCAGCTTGCGGACAGACGCTTCGTCGCCCGTCCAGCTGCCGGTGTGGATGTCCGACAGTTGCACGATGCGGTAACCGTCGAAGCCTGCCGGCAGGTCGGGATGACGGAACTCCACCTCTTTGACTTCGAAGTGCGAAATACCTGCCGTAGCCCCGTAGAGCACACATCCGAAACCGACCGCAGCCAGCACCAGCCCCGCCGCAGTGAACGGCGCGCACCGCCAGTGCAGTCCGTAACGGAACGGCAGTCCCGCCAGCGAACAAATCATAAACAGGAGTTTGGGGATGATCAGCAGGAACACCACCACCGCATACCGCCCTACAGCCAGCGGATGTAACGCCATGGAATTCTCGCCCATCGCCATCATCAGCAGGACGAAACCTGCCAGCAGCAACAGTGTCGGCATCCAGTAGGCGAAGCGCAACCAGCGGTTGCGGGTCTTCCTGACGATGTACATCAAGTAGATATACAGGTCGGGAATCAGCAGAAACGAGACCAAGAGCAGCAGGAGGAGCATTATTCGGTGCATATATCTTTCAGTTCATCCACGTTTTTATCAATCTCATTCAGGTGTTTGTACACCACTTTCTTGTAGAACAGATAGACCAGGATGACACATATTCCGATTAAGAAGAGGAAGAAGAAAAACTGTCCGCCCCACGGTTTATCATAGATATGCAGGTGCCAGTATTGCAAGCCGACGAATATCAGGAACCACACACAGCCTACGTAGATTTCATTCCGTATCCAACGGCGGTAGCGCGCCATCTGCGTTGCCACTTCTATCACCGGCATCTCGTCGATCTTGATGCGCATCAACAGGCGGAGCGTGGTATAGTCCCATACCATTCCCACCAGAAGCGTAGCCATGTAGAAGATGGCTATCACGTTGCCGGAACTTCCCCACGGAGAAGCCTGCACGAGCGAGAGGCATATCGGTATGATAATCAGGACAGAGAGCCACATGGATATGCGTTGCCACGTGGCAAGGCGGCGAATGCTGCGATGGGTGTCGGCTTTGTGCCCGGCTATGAGCTGCACCAGTTGTTGTTCATCGGTCACGTGGGCTTGTTGCAGCTTATTATCCAGCGTGTGCCAACTCTTTTTGAGGTCTTCAAGTTCCATAAATCACTCCTCCTTGTTCATTGCTTTGAGTTTAACTTTAATCCGGCTGATGCGGGTAGCGACGTTGGTAAGCGTCAATCCGGTAATTTCGGCTATTTCCTCGTAGCCTTTTTCTTCGAGATAGAGCAGAATGATGGATTTATCCAGCTGTCCCAACCGGTGAATCAGTTGGTAGAGCTGGTTGAGCATGAGTTGCGTTTCGTCCGGTTCTTCCGTGCGGTCAACGCTCCATTGCAGTGAGACCACTTCGGGCAGGTTTTTCTCTTTCCGGAGAAAGCTGATACAGGTGTTCAGCGCGATGCGGTATATCCAGGTAGATACTTTGCATTCGCGTCGAAACTTGGGATAAGCCCTCCACAGATTCAGCACCACATCCTGATACAGATCGTTGAGCGTTGCATTGGGGGTTGTGTACAGGTAGCACACTTTATAAATGACACGCTCATACTCCCGTATCATTGCCAGAAACTCTTGTTCCAATTGCTCCATTCTCGTTGTTGTTGCATGAGTGTCCAATAATGACTACTGTTTCGTTGGTCGCGGAGGGGTGAAATAAATCACAGGGAGTTTGCAATTTCTGTTGCTTGCCGGATGCGGTCTGCCATGCCGATGCCTCCTTTGATGTTGCCGGCGAGTATCAGTCCCGGATGGTGCTGTTGCAGCTGTTCGATGGTGGCAAAGCGGGTGCCGCTGCTCAGTTCGTATTGCGGGATGGCATGTTCGTGGCGGAAGATGCGGACAAGGTCGGGTGTCAGGTCGGCAGGATAGCGCAGCAGGGTGTGCAGGGTGGTCTCGACCAGCTGCTTCACCTCATCGTCGGAGCGTTGCAGCAGTTCGGGATGGCGCATGCCGCCGATGAAGCAGGAAAAGAGCGCTCCGTCCTGCGGCGCCCTCCCCTCGAAACATGCCGACGGGAAGAGGATGCCCAGCACCTGTTGCCGTTCGCACGAGGGCACCAGTCCGCCGAAGGCAAGATAATCCTTGCCGCGCGTGTTGCGCAGTCCCACGCTGACCTGCATCACGGGAGCATAGCGCAAGTTTGTTATCTGCCTCATCTGCGCCTCGGGCACAAAGGGAAGCAGCGCCGGCAGGGCATACGCGCCGACGGTGGTGACAACGGTATCGGCAAGCAGGCGGTGTGTCTCTCCGTCGCGCACATAGCTCACCTCCCAGCGGGCAGTGTCTGCGCCGGACGGAGAGACAGGCTGAACGCGCACCGCTCCGGCGCCGGTCACGATGCGGTGGCGTCCGATGGCATCGCCCATGGCTTCGACCAGCCGGCTCAGCCCGCCGCGGGCAGAGAAGACCTTCTTGGTGGCGAGGCGGTCACGGTCGCTCTTCGGCTCTTTGGTTTTGGCGATGGCGCCGCGCACGAAGCTGCCGTAGTTCTGCTCCAGGTTGTACAGCTTGGGCAGGGCATAGCGGGTAATCAAGGTATCGGGATTGCCGGCATATACGCCCGATAGGAAGGGGTCGACGGCATAATCGACAAACGAACGTCCCAGCCGGCGACGCGCCAGCGCACCCACCGATTCGTCGGGGTGATTGCCCTTTGCCCGCCACGGTTCGCCCAGGATGCGCA
>JAISGR010000071.1 GCA_031262995.1 Prevotellaceae bacterium
AGCATCGGGTTCTGTTCGTGCAGGGCGTTGACGCGCTGCTGGATGTATTCCAATGTCACGCCCATGGCATCAGCCATTTCCTGCTGACCTTTGGTATCGTGGGGAACAAACTCGTGCAAGGGGGGATCGAGCAGGCGCACCGTCACGGGATAGCCTGCCATGGCGCGGAAGATGCCTTTGAAGTCATCCTGCTGGTAGGGCAGAATCTTGGCAAGCGCCTTGCTGCGTCCGTCGGCATCTTCCGACAGAATCATTTCGCGCATGGCTTTGATCTTCTCGCCTTCGAAGAACATGTGTTCGGTGCGGCACAATCCGATACCTACGGCGCCGAAGTTGCGGGCTACGGCTGCGTCGTGGGGCGTGTCGGCGTTGGTACGCACCTGCAGTCTGGTATATTTGTCAGCCAGCTTCATCAGTTCGGCAAAGTCGCCCGACAGTTCGGCTGCTTTGGTTTCCACCTTATCCTTATAGACCTCGCCGGTGCTTCCGTTGAGCGAGATGAAGTCGCCCTCCTTCAACAGGATGCCGTCGATGGTCACGGTGCGTGCTTTGTAGTCGATGAGCAGTGCGCCGGCTCCCGATACGCAGCATTTGCCCATGCCGCGTGCCACTACGGCGGCGTGCGAGGTCATACCACCGCGTGCGGTGAGAATACCTTCGGCAACCGCCATACCTGCCAGGTCTTCGGGCGATGTTTCGATGCGTACCATGATTACCTTCCTGCCGTTCTCATACCATTCGGCGGCATCGTCGGCAAAGAAGACGATTTGTCCGGTGGCTGCGCCCGGCGATGCGGGCAGACCGCGTGTAAGCACTTTGGCGCTCTTCAAGGCGTCCTTGTCGAATACGGGGTGCAGCAGTTCGTCCAGCTTGTTGGGTTCGCAACGTTTCAGGGCGGTCTGCTCGTCGATAACACCCTGATGGAGCAGGTCGACGGCAATCTTCACCATGGCGGCGCCGGTGCGCTTGCCGTTGCGGGTCTGAAGGAACCACAGCTTGCCTTCCTGTACGGTGAACTCCATGTCCTGCATGTCGCGGTAGTGATTCTCGAGCTTGGTCTGTATGGCATCCAGCTCTTTGTATATTTCGGGCATGGCTTCCTCCATGGAGGGGTATTTGGAAGCACGTTCGGCTTCGCTCACACCGGCAAGTTCTGCCCAGCGTTGCGAACCGATCTTAGTGATTTGCTGCGGTGTGCGGATGCCGGCTACCACATCTTCGCCCTGTGCGTTGATGAGGTATTCGCCGTTGAAGAGGTCTTCGCCCGTTCCGGCGTCGCGGCTGAAGCATACGCCGGTAGCCGATGTGTCGCCCATGTTTCCGAAAACCATTGCCTGTACGCTCACGGCGGTTCCCCACTCGTCGGGGATTCCTTCCATCTTGCGATAGAGGATGGCGCGCTCGTTCATCCACGAGTTGAACACGGCGCAGATGGCGCCCCAGAGCTGTTCGTAGGCACTGGTGGGGAAGTCCTTGCCTGTTTGTTGCTTCACGGCAACTTTAAATTTCTTTACCAGCTCTTTCAGCTCTTCCACGCCCAGTTCGTTATCTAATTTTACTCCTTTGGCATGTTTCACCTCTTCGATGATGGCTTCAAAGGGGTCGATGTCTTCCTTGTTGGTCGGCTTCATGCCCAGCACCACGTCGCCGTACATCTGCACAAACCGACGGTAGGAATCCCATGCGAAGCGTGCATTGCCGGTCTTACGAATCAGTCCTTCCACCACTTCGTCGTTCAGTCCCAGGTTGAGGATGGTATCCATCATGCCGGGCATGGAGGCGCGTGCTCCCGAGCGCACGGAGACCAGCAGCGGGTTCTCCACGTCGCCAAACTTGGAACGCATCAATGTTTCGACATGTGCGATGGCGCCCTCCACTTCCTCTTTCAGCAGAGAGACCACCTTCTCTTGTCCCATCTCGTAATATTCCGTGCAGACATCGGTAGTAATCGTAAATCCCGGCGGAACAGGTACACCGATTAAATTCATCTCAGCCAGATTGGCTCCCTTTCCTCCGAGGAGGTTTCTCATGTCGGCTTTGCCTTCTGCTTGTCCGTTACCAAATTTATAAACTCTTTTTGCCATAATATGAATGATAAGTTTTTAGTTACTACTCTGATAAAAAGTGCGCAAAGCTAAGTATATTTCAATTATCAGCCATCATAAAGAGCCAAAAAAAACCATAATATTGCTATTTCCACTTTACAAAACGTGCAGGCTTAGCCCGAAAGCGAACTCACCGCAAGTGCGCTTCGGGCGAAAACGGTGCGTCTTCCGAGGCGAAGACGGTTCGTCTTCCGAGGGGAAGACGGTGCGTCTTCCGAGGCGAAGACGGTTCGTCTTCCGAGGAGAAGACGATGCGCTGGAACAGGAGTCCCTGAGGAATGGTTACGCTTGTTTTTTAGGCAAATTCATACTACCTATCTATGTTTTAGCTACTTTTGCGCGCATAAACAATTTATACTCAATATATGAAACTTAAAAAGAACCTTGCAGTACTTCTCGTCCTGCTTTTATCCGTCTCCGCCCTTCGTGCCGACGAAGGGATGTGGCTGCTCCAGCTGTTGAAAGAGCAAAATGCCATCGAATTGATGAAAAAACAAGGTCTGCAACTCGATGCCGACGACCTGTACAACCCCAATGGCGTATCGCTGAAGGATGCAGTGGGCATCTTCGGCGGCGGATGTACCGGTGAAATCATCTCTCCCGAAGGACTTATCCTGACCAATCACCACTGCGGTTACAGCGCCATCCAGCAACACAGCTCGGTGGAGCACGATTACCTGACCGACGGCTTCTGGGCAATGAACCGCAGCGACGAACTACCCACACCGGGACTCCGGTTCCAGTTTGTCGACCGCATCGAAGAGATTACCGACATCGTCAATGCCCGCGTCAAAGCCGGCGAAGTGGACGAATATACCGCACAAACCCGCTCATACCTTGCCGGACTGGCACAGGAACTCTACAAGAAGAGCGACCTCTACGGCAAGAAAGGCATCAGACCGGTGGCAGAAACGTTCTACGCCGGCAATCGCTTCTACCTTATATATTATAAAGTGTACACCGACGTTCGCATGGTGGCTGCTCCTCCCTCGTCGGTAGGTAAGTTCGGCGGCGAAACCGACAACTGGATGTGGCCGCGCCACACGGGCGACTTCTCGATGTTCCGCATCTACGCCGATGCCGACGGACAGCCTGCCGAATACTCGCCTGCGAACGTGCCGCTGCAAACGCCCAAGTTCTTCACCATCTCCATCAAAGGATTGCAAGAAGGTGATTACGCCATGATCATGGGATTCCCGGGCAGCACCTACCGCTACCTCACCACCGGAGAGGTAGAGAACCGCATGAATGCGCAGAACGAACCGCTCATCCGCGTCCGCACCGCCGCCCTCGACGTGCTGAAGGAGGAGATGGCTGCCAGCGACAAGATACGCATCCAGTATGCCAGCAAGTATGCCGGCATCAGCAACTACTGGAAGAACTCCATCGGCATGAACAAAGCCCTCATCGACAACAATGTGTTGGGTGTGAAAACCGAACAGGAGCGTAACTTCGAAGCCTTTGCCAAGGGAAAACCCGCATACGAAGGTGTGGTAGGGAACATCAACAGCCTCACCCGGGAGATGAAACCGTACATGTCCCAGTACACCTATCTGACCGAAGCATTCTCCAACGTCATCGAGTTCGGAAGCCCCTATCTGGTGATGGCACAACTGAAGAAAGGGTTGCAGGAGAAGAACGATTCGCTCGTCGACGCATCCGTCAAGCAGCTGCGCAGCGCCTACGACATCATCCACAACAAGGACTACGACCATGAAGTGAGCCGGAAGATTGCCAAAGCCGTCTTCCCCGTCTACGCTGCCAACACGCCTGCCGAAGACCGTCCCGCCTTCTTCGAAACCATCGACAAGGAGTTCAAGGGCGACATCAACGCCTACATTGATGCCCTGTACGACAAATCGATCTTCTCCACACGCGCCAACCTCGACAAGTTCCTGAAGAAACCCACCGTCAAAGCCATCGACAACGACTTGGCAACCGCCTACTCCACTGCCAAGAACGAGAAGATGAACGAGGTGTACAGCCAATATGTGTCGTACAACAAGCAGCTTGTCCTGTTGCACAAAGCCTACATCCGCGGACTGGGCGAGATGAAGCTGCCTGCCCCCTCCTACCCCGATGCCAACTTCACCATGCGCCTCACCTACGGCAACGTGAAGTCGTACAACCCGCGCGATGCCGTGCACTACAACTTCTACACCACCGTCGCCGGTATCCTGGAGAAGGAAGACCCCACCAACTCCGAGTTTGTCGTACCTGCCAAGCTCAAGCAACTCATTCGGGACAAAGATTTCGGTCGCTACGCCATGCCCGACGGACAGATGCCCGTCTGCTTCCTGACCACCAACGACATCACCGGCGGCAACTCGGGAAGTCCCGTGCTCAATGCCAAAGGCGAACTGATTGGCTGCGCCTTTGACGGCAACTGGGAATCGCTCAGCGGCGACATCAGCTTCAACAACAAGCTGCAACGCTGTATCAATCTCGACATCCGCTACATGCTCTTCATCCTCGACAAATTAGGCAATTGCGGACATCTCATTCAGGAGATGAACATTGTAGAGTAACCCCATCTTTATTCCCCAACAGCATCAACAAGATGAAGAAAATAGTTCTGACCCTCATTCTGACCGCAGCATCCACCTCCCATCTCCTCGCCGACGAGGGGATGTGGATGCTCACCGACCTGCAAAAGCAGAACGAAGTAGCCATGACAGAGCTGGGATTGCTCATCCCCGTCAACCAGATTTATAACCCCGACGGCATTGCGCTCAAAGATGCCGTGGTGCACTTCGGCAGCGGTTGCACCGGCGAAGTCATCTCCGCCGAAGGATTGGTGCTCACCAACCACCATTGCGGGTACAGCTCCATACAGCAACACAGCAGCGTAGCGCACGATTACCTGACCGACGGCTTCTGGGCAATGAACCGATCGGAAGAGTTGCCCTGCAAGGGACTCACCGTGACCTTCATCGACCAGATTCTCGACGTGACCGACTACGTACGGCAACAACTCAAGGCAGATGCCGATAAAGATACGAACGGAACCAACTACCTGTCGCCCAGATACCTGAGAGAGGTTGCCAATCGTTTCCTTGCCGGACAAGCCATCACGCTCACGCCCGGACATACCGCCGAGCTGAAAGCGTTCTACGGAGGCAACCGCTACTACCTGTTCCTCAAGAGCACGTATAGCGACATCCGCATGGTGGGCGCACCGCCGTCGTCCATCGGCAAGTTCGGCGCCGACACAGACAACTGGATGTGGCCTCGGCACACGGGCGACTTTTCGCTGTTCCGTATCTACGCCGACAAAGCGGGACAGCCTGCCGGCTACGCTCCCGAAAACACCCCGCTGCGCGTGAAGAAGCACCTCACCATCAGCCTTGACGGCTATCGCGAAGGCGACTTTACCTTTGTGATGGGATTTCCCGGACGCAACTGGAGGTACATGATTTCGGACGAGGTGGAGGAGCGCATGCAAACCACCAACTTCATGCGGCACTACGTACGCGGCGCCCGTCAGGAGGTATTGATGCAGGAGATGCAGAAAGACCCCGCCGTGCGCATTCACTATGCCAGCAAGTATGCCTCGTCTGCCAACTACTGGAAGAATGCCATCGGCATGAACGAAGGCTTGATACGGCTCAAGGTGCTCGACACCAAGCGCGCCCAGCAGGAGAAACTCCTTGCCCGCGGACGCGAACTGGGCGACGACAGCTATCAAGAGGCGTTCGACCGCATCCGCAGCATCGTGGAACAGCGTCGCCCCGCACTCTATCACCAGCAAGCCATACAGGAAGCCCTCGTTACGGCGCTCGACTTCATGCGCATCCCTTCTACCGCCAAGCTGCTCAATGCCCTCGGCAACAATGACCCTGCCGCCATCCGCCAAGCTGCCGACACGCTGAAAGCAGCTGCCGACAACTACTTTGCCGCCGTGCCTTATCCGCAAGTCGAACGGCTGGTAGGCAAACGCATGTTGCGCACCTACATGGAGTACATCCCCGCCGGCGAACGCATCAGCATCTTCGACCGCATAGACACGGAGTTCAAGGGCAACAGCGATGCCTTTGTCGATGCCTGCTTCGAACGCTCCATCTTCGGAAGCCGCGCCAACTTCGACAAGTTTATCCGCCGCCCCAACCTGAAACAGCTCGAGAAAGATTTAATGGTAAACTTCAAGCAATCCATCGCCGACGGACAGGTAGCAGCCGAGATGGTGATGCTTGCTGCCAACCAGGATTACGACGATGCCCACAAGATATGGGTCAAAGGCATGATGGACATGAAGCTGGCAGACGGACAGCCCATCTACCCCGATGCCAACTCCACCCTGCGCCTGACGTATGGACGGGTGCGTCCGTATTCGCCTGCCGACGGAGTGGAATATGCCACGTACACCACGCTGCAAGGAGTGATGGAGAAGGAAGACCCGTCAAATTGGGAATTTGTAGTGCCCGACAAGCTCAAGCAGCTCTATCAAGCCAAGGAGTACGGTCGCTATGCCCTGCCCGACGGTGATATGCCCGTCGGCTTCATCATCGACACCGACCAGACCGGCGGCAACTCGGGCAGCCCCGTGTTCAACGCCAAAGGTCAGCTCATCGGCACCGGCTTCGACCGCAACTACGAAGGGTTGACGGGCGACATCGCTTTCCGCCCGTCGTCCCAACGCGCTGTCTGTGTCGACATTCGCTACACCTTATTTATTATAGAGAAGTATGCCGGAGCCGGACACCTCATTGATGAACTGACGATAGAATAGGCAGCAGTATCATCTCTTTTTATAGTTTGCCGCTCCTTTCTTCAGAAAGTCCGTGTAGGCAGCAATGTCCGGCTCATAGCCGCACGATTTGTTGAGCGGCATCCCGTCATTATCAACCAAGACATAGAACGGCTGCGCATTGGCGCCAAACTTGACCCGTTGCAAATAGCTCCACTTGTCGCCCACGGTGCGCAGGATAAGAGTTTTGCCATTCTCGACAACGGTCTGCCTGGCAGGCAACGGGTCTTTCTGGTCTACGTAAAGCGTGATGAGCACGTAGTCGTTGTTGATGATGCTGTTCACACGCTCGTCCGTCCATACGTCGGCTTCCATCTTGCGGCAGTTCACGCAACCGTAACCGGTAAAGTCGAGCATCACCGGCTTGCCCACGCGACGGGCATACGCCATCCCCTCATCATAATCCCTGAACTGTGCATGTACCTCCTTGGTGTACAGGTTGAAATCCTGCGTGTAGAGCGGCGGAGCAAAGGCGCTGACAGCCTTCAGCGGCGCTCCCCACAAGCCGGGCACCATGTAAACGGCAAAAGCCAACGAGACGAGCGCAAGAAAGAAACGGGTCACACCCACATGCGGCACATCGTCGTCGTGGGCAAACTTGAGCTTACCCAGCAGATAGACACCCAGCAGCGCAAAGATAACAATCCACAAGGCGATGAACGTTTCGCGATCGAGGATGTGCCAACCGTAAGCCAAGTCTGCCACAGAGAGAAACTTCAAGGCAAAAGCCACCTCGATGAATCCCAGCGTTACCTTGATGACATTCATCCAGCCACCCGATTTGGGCATCGACTTGAGCCAGGCAGGAAACAGGGCAAACAGCGTAAACGGCAGCGCCAGCGCGATGGCAAATCCCAACATGCCGATGGCAGGCGCTATGATGTTACCGGAAGTAGATACTTGCACCAACAGAAAGCCGATAATCGGTCCGGTGCAGGAGAAAGAGACCAGCGACAAGGTAAACGCCATCAGGAAGATGCTGATCAGTCCGCCGGTCGATTCGGCTTTGCTGTCCACGGCATTGCTCCACTTGGCAGGAAGCGTCAGCTCGAATGCGCCGAAGAAAGAGGCGGCAAAGACCAGCAGCAACAGGCAGAACAGGATATTGAAGACGGCATTGGTAGAGAGGGCGTTCAGGGCGCTTGCACCGAAGACGGCAGT
>JAISGR010000095.1 GCA_031262995.1 Prevotellaceae bacterium
ATGCAGACAGTGCAGACGGTTTTTTACACTAAAACATTATATGAATATATCGCCATTGCTACCCCCCCCGGGGGGGTACTAACAAATATATTTCTCGCATACTTTTATATAAAAAAACCGTCTGCACTGTCTGCATCGGGTGTAATTCACTCATAATAAATACGTTAACGCACAAAAATATCCGTCTGCAATCCGTCTGCATCTGTCTGCATCTGTCTGCATCTGTCTGCGAGTAACTTTGCGGTGCACTGCCGACCATAAACTAAAATCGATTAATTGATGAACGTACACCTATTGGTAAAAGATGACGGGAAACGTCATAGAAACCGGAAGTCCCGGCTCTCTGATAGTGAAGGATACAAAAGTTCGCTTAGGTCGAACTCACGTTATTGATGACTCTCGCGCAACAGGTCGTTGACTGTTTTGACAGGATTAAAAGTGGAGAGCGGCACTTCCACAAAGATGGTGTTCCAATCACTCATGGCGCCATTCCATAGACCGGGCAGTTCGAGTGCCTTGAGTGCTTTTCCGTTTTTCGATTTGTGCGAGATGAATCCGGTGGCTCGGTCTACGTAGTCGGTGAGGCAGAATTTCTCTCCTTTGTAGTTGCGTATGGCACACACCAAATCCACCGGGTTGAAGTGTGTCCCGTTTTCGAACATCGCCCGTTTGTCGGGGTCTTCCGTGTCAATCTGCGAGCTTTCGAGTATTTGCAGCGAGATGGTTCCGTCGGGATTGTATGCAAGAAAGGGTCCTCCTCCCGGTTCTCCCGCATTCTTTACCATGCCGCACACACGCATGGGGCGGTTCAGTTTCTTCTTCAGGTAGAGCACCAGTTCGGAATCTTCCAGATCTTTGATGTCGGGTTTCTTGCAGAAGAGTTTCTTTTGTACGAACTGCAGGATGTCTATCACCTGTTCGTGTGTGTATTTCCCGCTGTCGAGCAGTTGCAGATAGGCGAATGCCTGTTGTTGCAGCGATACGAGTACGCCGGCAATGAGCTTCTTATATAATATGGTGTCGCCTTTATATTTATCGGGCACCACATTGTCGATGTTCTTGATAAAGACGATGTCTGCATCCAGGTCGTTCAGGTTTTCAATCAGGGCGCCGTGTCCTCCGGGTCGGAAGAGCAGGGTTCCGTCGTCGTTGCGGAAAGGCTGATTGTTCATATCTACCGCGATGGTGTCGGTGGCAGGTTTTTGTTCGGAGAAGCTGACGTCGAATTTCACTCCGTATCGTTTGGCATACATATCTGCTTTCTCCTTTACCCGTGTCTCAAACAAATGGCGGTGTTCGGGCGATACGGTGAAGTGCACATTCACTTTCCCGTCTTTGGAGGCGGCATATAGCGCTCCTTCCACGAGGTGTTCTTCGAGCGGGGTGCGGCTACCCTCGTCATAAGCGTGGAAGAGGAGCAGTCCTTTGGGCAACGCCCCGTAGTCCATTCCCTCCTTTTGGAGCAGGGCGGCCGCTACGGCTTTGTACTTGCCTGTTGCCAGCAGGGTGGGGATGTCTTGGTGATAGATGGTTTGACACACATGGTTCAACTCCTGATAGAAAGCAAATTCGGACAATGCTTCGAAGAACGTCTGCTCGAAAGGAGTCTGCGGCGTGTTGCAGTCGGCACCGAGAAATTCGAACAGGTCTTTGAACATGCGGCTGGCTGCTCCCGAGGCGGGTACAAACTTCATGATGCGGTTGTCGGTGTGCGTATAGGCTTCCCACGCATGGATGTAGAAGGTTTGTTCGTCGCTGTCGGGTTGCAGTATGCCTTTGTCGACGGATGCGGCGGCAGCCAGTTGCAGATAGGGGAAACCCTGTTCGAAGCATGCCAGCTGTTCGGTGATCTGTTGCTCGCTGATGCCTTTGCTGTCGAGCAATGCTTTGTCTTTCTCTGTAATCATATTGAGCTTATCTGTTCGTTGGTCAAATCACCGCCAAAAGTACGAAAAAAGAGTTCTTCCTTCACCGAAATGAAGAAAAAACATACCTTTACGGCGCAAAATGAGCAAGTTTATGGAAACGGCATCCTTTTTAAATACAGCCGAAAAGCAACAGTTGATTGTGCTCTATCGGCATCTGTTAAAATTGACAGGCGATACGCTTCATCGGGGCGATTTCAAGCAGCTGAAGCGATTGTTGATAGTATCTGTACAGACCTGCGGCATGCAGCGCGACAGCTTCGGTCTGAACCCCCTTATCAAAGATATGCAGACGGCGGCGATTGTAGCCGAAGAGATCGGCATGCAGCGTGCCGCCATGCTCAGCATCATGCTGCACGGCGTGGTGCAGAACGGCAGTTGCAGCATTGAGCATATCGGCGCGCTGTTTGGCGAAGAGGTGGCAGGCATTGTCCGCGGCTTGCTGCGTATCGGCGAACTGTATGCCAAGAATCCCTCCATTGAGTCGGAGAACTTCCGCAATCTGTTGCTCTCGTTTGCCGAAGACATGCGTGTCATCCTTATCATGATCGCCGACCGCGTGAACCTGATGCGGCAAATCAAGGACTCTTCCGAAGACGAGGCACGCCGGCAGGTTGCCAATGAAGCTGCCTACCTCTACGCTCCGCTGGCGCACAAGCTGGGGTTGTACAAGTTGAAGTCGGAACTCGAAGACCTGTCGCTGAAGTACACCGAGCGCGAGGTCTATTATCACATCAAAGAGAAGCTGAATCAGACCAAAGCATCGCGCGACAAGTACATTGCCGCCTTTATCCTGCCGCTGCAACAGAAGCTCGAGGCTGCCGGTCTGCATTTCCACATCAAGGGGCGCACCAAGTCCATCCACTCCATCTACCAGAAGATGAAGAAGCAGCAGTGCCCGTTCGAGGGGGTGTACGACCTGTTTGCCATCCGCATCATCCTCGATTCGCCCGTGGAACGGGAGAAGCTGGAGTGCTGGCAGGCTTATTCCATCGTGACGGACATGTACCAACCCAATCCCAAACGCCTGCGCGACTGGCTCTCCGTGCCCAAGAGCAACGGCTACGAATCGCTGCACATCACCGTGATGGGGCAGGAAGGCAAGTGGGTAGAGGTGCAGATTCGCACCGAACGCATGGACGAGATTGCCGAACGCGGACTGGCTGCCCACTGGCGCTACAAAGGCGTGAAGGGAGAGACGGGGCTTGACGAGTGGCTCACCTCCATCCGCGAGGCGCTGGAGAGTTCGGACGGCGGCGGGCTGGAGGCGATGGATCAGTTCAAGCTCGACCTCTACGAAGACGAAGTGTTTGTGTTCACCCCTAAAGGCGACCTGTTCAAGCTCCCCAAGGGGGCTACGGTGCTCGATTTCGCTTTCCATATACACAGCAAGCTGGGCTGCAAGTGCATCGGCGCCAAGGTGAACGGCAAGAATGTGCAGTTGCGCCAGACCCTGAACAGCGGCGATCAGGTGGAGGTGATGACCTCGAACACCCAGACGCCCAAGCAGGACTGGTTGGGCATCGTCACCACATCGAAGGCGCGTACCAAAATCAGGCAGGTGCTCAAGGAGATGGCTGCCGGACAACACGACATTGCCCGCGAAACGCTGGAACGACGCTTCAAGAACCGGAAGATCGAGTGCGACGAGGCGGTGCTGATGCGGCTCATCAAGCGGATGGGCTACAAAACGGTGACCGATTTCTACCAAAGCCTGGCAGAAGGGGTCATGAACGCCAACGAGGTGATAGAGAAATACCTGGAGCAGGCGCGGCGCGAAACCGAGCCGCACGAAGAGGTTGCGTATCGCAGTGCCGAAGGCTATAGCTTGCAGCCGCAGCAACAGGAGGAGCTTACCCGCAGCAAGGACGATGTGCTCGTGATCGACCAGAACCTGAAAGGGATTGAATTCACGCTGGCACGCTGCTGCCACCCCATCTACGGCGACGATGTGTTCGGTTTTGTGAGCGTGAACGGGGGCATCAAGATACACCGTACCGACTG
>JAISGR010000121.1 GCA_031262995.1 Prevotellaceae bacterium
ATCCCCACGTTCGACCTGCCGCTCACCCGCATGGATTCGCTGATGCGCCGCACCACCCACGAGCAGGCGTCGCAGCTCTACTACGTCTCCACCAAGGACACCAAGACCGGCAAGGTCTACCTCAAGGTGGTCAACGTGGAGAAGAACGCACAGAAGGTGAACATCTCGCTCAAGGGCAAGGCAAGCGTCGTTGCCAAAGCCACGAAGGTCGAAATGAAGGGAGCAAGTCCCGAAGCGACCAACAGCATCACCGACCCAACGAACATCGTACCCGTCACCTCGACGGCAAAGGTAGGAAAGAACTTCAGCTATACCTTCCCGCCCTACTCCATCACGGTGCTCGAGATACAGACCAAATAGGCTGATAAACAAGCGAATAAAAACAAGAAGAGGGTGTGTCCGAACGGCACACCCTCTCTTTTTTGAAGCAGTAAATCGGCAGGTTTGCTGCCTGTCAATCCGGAACGAAAATCAGGGCTTCCTTTCCCGAGTCCGTGTACAGCCTGTACCGAGTCGGCGACAAGGTTGTACCGAGCCTCGGTACAACCTGTACACGGACTCGGTACAAGCAGCCCTTACAGGGCGGTTGAAATGGGATCATTCAGCCTGTATGCTCAGCTCGGCTCCCGAAGCATAATCCTGTCCGTTCTGCGCACTCAGGGCGGTGAAGCGGAGGTAACGCGCCTTGACCGGCTGGTCGAACAGCACCTTCTTTGCCTGTGAGTTGTTCTCGAACACCCCTTCCTTGATGAGGTCGCCCCACTGCTTGCCGTCGAGGCTCACCTGCACGGAGTACTTCTTGACGTTGCCGTTGCTGCCTTCCTGCCGGGGCAGGTAGGTGAAGCCTTTGAAGAGCTTCACTTCGCCCGCATCCAGGTCGACCCAGTGCGGATATTTTGCCACGGTAACCGAGTACATGGTATGCCAGATGGTGTTCGGGTCGTTGTCGGTGAGGTTCGTCGCGTCGCCGTAGCCCGACTCCTGACTGCTGGCGTAGACCACTTGTGCCTGAACGGTCTCTATCTTCTCGAAAGTCTGCGACACGTTTATCCGGGAATTCTCCTTGTACCAGGCTTTGATGGTACCGCCGACGCGCAGGTCGACGGGGGCTTTGTATACCTGTGTCTGTGCCCGCTTGCCGGTGCCGAGCGAGTAGCAGATAACGGCATCGGCACGGGCAGATGAGAGCGTCACCTGTCCGGCGGCATCGCGCACAACGGTTATCGGCAGCTCGCCGGCGGGAGCCACCTGTGCCGCCTGCGACGGGTTGTGTTGCCCGGCGCGGAGCGGACGAATGATGAAGCCCATCCGGTGCGCATCGGCAAACACACGGTCGGGCACCAATGGAGCGCCTTGTCCGCAGCTGTTGCCGCCCAATCCGGTAACGGCGCAGTCCAGGTGCAGGTAGGTATCACCGGCAGGCGGGAGCTGATAGGGGTGCGACGCCAGTATCAGGTCGACAGCCGAATATTGCAAAGCCGAAACCGACAGCCGGTCGGTGGCGACGAACAGGGCGCCGGCATCGGTGGCATCGGTCAGGGCACACCAGCGCACCTCTTCATGATTCGCCATGTCCTGCGGCTTGGGGAAGTTGACAAACTGTTCGGCAACCTTGCCCGTGTATTGCTCGATGAACTGTCCGGTCTTGCGGTCGGCGTAGTTGCCCGTTGCACCCCGACCGTAGTAGCTGAAGGTGCTGTACTGCCCGGGCACCTTCAGGACATATCCCAATCGGGCAAGTGCCAGCTTGGGGCGGTTGGAGGTGATGGCTGCCTGGAGTTCGACGGAGCCGTCGGGATAGACCGTCCATAGCTGGTGGGTGGTGAACTTGAAGTCGCCGGCACCGAACGGTCGGTCGGTCAGCTCCTCGATGCTGTTCCTGCCCGAGCTGGTGCCGCCGTGGATGCGTGCGCCGTGGGGCGCCTGCGATTCGACGGTGAAGCTGAGCACCACAGCGCCCTCCTTCCCCTGCATCACGTTGCTGCCGACCACCCGGTGCCTGAGGTTGTGCAGTCCGTTGTCGAACCAGGACTGGTAGCACCAGTTGTCGTTGTTGACGAAGGCACGGATCGCCTCCAGCTTCGGACCGTTACCGTCGGCAATCACCGTCTGGTTGCCGTATCTCAGGCGATAGATGGTGCCGGTCTGATTGTCGAACACCGCTTCGAAGTCATTGCCTTTCACGGTGATGCGGTTGGTCTGTTTGTCGACATCCCACTTGCCGGTAAAGCCGTTCGGAGCGCCTGCCGCTGCCGCTTCGCTGAGGAGCGGTCGTTTGCCTGCCGCCTGAAGCAGCAGCTGTTCCTCTGCCATCACGTAGCCTTTCTTTGCCCACGGGCGGTCTGCCTTCAGCACGAATTGCAGCTTCACGAAGTATTCCGATTCGCGCTTGAACGTGTTCCTGTCGAAGGGAAGGGCAACGCGCGTCACCCGGCGCGGTTCGGTATAGATGCCCGTTTGGAACAGCCGCGGCGGGGTGAGCGGCTTGCCGTCTTCGTAGATTGCCCATTGCAGCTCGTATTCCTCTTCGAGGTTGGTGAAGTAGTACTTGTTGAAGATGGAGAACATGCGCGTTCCCTCCTTGTAGGCTGTGATGCCGATGTTTTGATACACCTTCTTCACCTCGTAGTATTGCGGTTTGGGGGTGAGGTCGCCGAACAGGATGCCGTTCATCACGAACTGTCCGTCGTTGGGGAAGTCGCCGAAGTCGCCGCCATACGCCAGGTAGCGGGTGCCGGTCTTGCGGTCGTAGTTGTACATCGACTGGTCTACCCAGTCCCAGATGGCGGCGCCGCAGAAGAAGTTGGTCGACTCTATGGCGTCCCAATAATCCACCAGATTGCCGCAGGCGTTGCCCATGGAGTGTGCATATTCCGAGACGTGGAACGGATACTTGATGTCGTACGTCCCCTTCACGGCGCCGCGCATCCAGCCAATGGAGGGATATTGATTGCTGCCCATGTCGACAATGTCGTTGTTGCGTTCGTACTGCACGGGGCGCGACGTGTCGAATGCCTTGAGCGCATGATAGGCAGCCACGAAGTTCTCGCCCGGACCGGCTTCGTTGCCCAACGACCAGATCACGATGGAGGGATTGTTCACGTTGGCATGTGCCATCTCCATGACGCGGGCTACGTGTGCCGCTCTCCATTCGACGGGGTGGGAGAGCGAGGCGGCGCCGTAATAGTATTCGTGCGATTCGATGTTGGCTTCGTCTTCCAGGTAGATGCCGTACTTGTTGCACAGATAGTACCAGTAGGGATTGTCGGGATAGTGTGCGTTGCGTACATGGTTGATGTTGGCGCGCTTCATGAGCATAATCTCCTGCTCCATCTGTTGACGGGTGATGGCATGTCCCACGGCAGGATTGGTCTCGTGTCGGTTGACGCCTTTCAGCTTGACGGGCTTCCCATTGATATAATAGTAACGACCGGCAAGTCCGAACTCGTCTTCGGATGCCGGCGTATCCTTGATTTCGACTTTGCGGAATCCGGTGACGGTCGATACTGTTTCGACGGTTCGTCCCTTCTTGTCGAGCAGCTCGGCAACCAGCGTATAGCGATAGGGCTTCTCTGCCGACCATTTGTCGGGCGTCTCCACGTCGAAGCGGGTTTGCAGTTTCACGGTTTCGCCCGGATGGAGCTTCGGCTGTGTCGGCGACAAGGCAGACGAGACTAAGCGGCTCTCGTCGGAATAGAGCTTGTTGGCAAAGAGCGAATAGCGCACCTTATACTCCTTCACCGTTTTCCCGCTCAGGTTGCGGACGAATGCGGCTATCTGCAACGAGCCGTCGGCATAGTCGGCATCCAGGTCGGGGATGACAACCAGGTCGCGGATATAGGTTTGCGGCACCGCGTAGAGCGCCACCGTCCGGAAGATGCCCGGCAGGCGGAACATGTCCTGCGCTTCGAGGAAGGAGCCGTCGGAACTACGGTACACCTCGACGGCGATGGTGTTCTTCCCGGGCTGCAGGAAGGAGGTGATGTTGAAACCGGCAGCATTGCGCGAGTTCTTGGAAAAGCCCACGTACTTGCCGTTGATCCAGAGGTAGAAGAAAGAATCCACGCCGTCGAAGTTGACAAACACCTCGCGACCGTCCCACGCCTGCGGAAGGTCGAAGTCGCGACGGAAAGAGCCGACCTCGTTGCGTGTCTTGTAGGTTGTCCAGTTAGCAGGCGGGGTACGCATCACGCCGCCGCGCCAGTCGTCTACCGCCACCTTGTGCTGGAAGATGACCGGCTGGTTTACGTAGATGGGGGTGCCGTATTTCAGGCTGCCGTCCTGCTGAATGCCGTAAATGTTCCAGCTTGAGGGTACGGGGATGATGTCCCACGTGCTTGCGTCATAGTCCGTCCGGTAGAAATCCTTCGGACGCGCATCCGGGTCGGGCGCCCAGTGGAAATGCCAGTCGCCGTCGAGCGACAGCCAGTAACTGCTGTTCTCGGGCAAGACCTTACAGGCACTCTCCACACTTTGAAACGGGAAGAACCAGGCATGCGGCTGCTCTTTATTCAGCGCGAGGTTTTCGGGAGATTCCCACTCTTTTCCGGTCGGGGCATCTGCCTGCCCGTAGGCATATCCGGTCAACGCCTGACCGGACAATCCTTGTATAGCAAACAGGCTACACAAGCATCCGATAAGAAAGCTTTTATTCATAAAAAATAAGTGTTAACAGTATGATTATTTGCCGGGCAAATATACAGACGATTCCCGTTCGGGTAAATCGAATGTTTACTATTAACACTTAATTAACCTACTCCTGACGGGCAGGAGACGGGCTATTGTTCTATCCAAATTCTGAAAGCGGCGGCGAACTTGTCGAGAAACTTCACCGTCGACTCGTCGGTCAGCTTGCCTTGTCCGTCGAACAGTTGGTGGACGTTCGACAAATAGACTTCGGGTTGCATCATCAGCCTGACATTCAGGAACGCCAGCGGCACGCGCACGGCGCTCACTGCCAACGCACCGCCGATGTGCCCGGGGCTGACACCGATAACGGCGCCCGGTTTGCCGTTCCACACATTGTGTCCGTAGGGGCGGGAAGCAATGTCGAGCGCGTTCTTCAGCACTGCCGGCATCGAACGATTGTACTCAGGCGTGACAAAGAGTACCGCGTCGAGACTCTTTACCTGCTCTCTGAAAGCTGTCCATTCAGCCGGAGTAGTTCCTTCGTCGTCGTAATCCTGATTGAACATTTGCAGGTTTCCCAGCTCGATAAATATCACCTCGTATTGATTGTTGAACAATCCGGCAATGTGATTTGCCGCAAGCTTGGAATATGCATCTTTGCGCAGGCTGCCTACCAAGATGCCAATTGTTTTCTTCTTCATCTTTTTTTGTCGTTTGTTGATTACTGTCAGGATTATCAACGTGCAATCCCGTTCTTTGTTCAGCCAAACGCCTCCGAACGGGAGATAACCCGCTCTTTTTTCGCGTTATGGGAAATCTCTGTCCGATACTTCGGTCAATGAAACAAAACGGTTATTAAACAAAAAACAGTACATTTGCACCGCCCTGACAGAAACAAATGAAACGAATATGATACGCATCTTCCTGACCGGCTATATGGGTGCCGGAAAAACCACATTAGGCAAGGCGCTTGCCCGCGAGCTACATGTACCGTTCATTGATTTGGACTGGCACATCGAGGAACGGCAACACAAATCCGTGAGCGAACTCTTTGCCGAACGGGGCGAAACAGGCTTCCGCGAACTGGAACGCAACCTGCTGCACGAAGTTGCCCAGTTCGAGGATGTCATTATCTCGACCGGCGGCGGTACGCCCTGCTTTTTCGACAACATGGACTACATGAACGGACAGGGACTGACCGTGTTTCTCGATGCCCCCGTGCCCGTACTGTTCCGCCGGCTGCGCATCGCCAAGCATCAACGCCCGCTGCTACGCGACAAAAGCGATGAGGAGCTGCTCGACTTTATCGAACAGGCGCTTGCCCAACGCACACCGCACTACCTCAAGGCACGCTACCGCTTCCGGGCAGACCAATTGGAAGACAGGTGGCAAATCAGTCAGTCGGTAACCCGCCTGCGCAGCCTGCTAAAGATATAAAAATGGAGAACGACATCCGTTAATTGATTGATTTGTTGTATTTTTGCCGCCCTACTATAAAAACAACTAAAAGCATACATAAAGAGCAATGAGAAAATGGCGTATTGAAGATTCTGAAGAGCTGTACAACATCACCGGTTGGGGCACTTCGTACTTTAGTATCAATGACAAAGGTCATGTAGTA
>JAISGR010000023.1 GCA_031262995.1 Prevotellaceae bacterium
TTGGAGAAAGAGATCGCCTGGCAGCCCGCAGGTGAAGGGCAGGAACGCCAGATTATGGGTTACGACGGGCAAATCATGCTCGTCAAGGTAAAGTTCGAGCAAGGCGCCGTGGGAGCCACGCATCATCACTATCATTCGCAGAGCAGCCTCGTGGTAAGCGGTAAGTTTGAGTTCACCGTCGACGGCGAAACGCAGATTGTTGCCGCAGGCGACGGTATCTACATCGAACCCGATGCGGTGCACGGCTTGGTATGCCTCGAAGCGGGTGTAGTAATCGACTGCTTCACTCCGATGCGCGCCGACTTCCTGAAGTAACCGCTCCGCCTCTTTCCCTGTCAACTGCCGCGCCCACTTCACGCGGGCGGCAGTCGATGCCCCCTCGCCCGTGTTGCCGCATTCGGCATAGCGGGCGTTTTTTTCATTGGTTGACTAACTTGCGGATACATTGGTATCAGGTGCTATTATTTGTAAAATCGCGCCAACGATAGATGTTCTCCCTCAATGAAAGGTGGCTTTTCGGACAGGGAACGTGTAATAATTACCTGATGTATCGACACCTGCCCGCAAAGTTGGCAGCAGGCGGCAATTACAATAAGCAGTGCAAGCGTGTGCGATAACGTATGTACTTGTGCGCGATAACGGTGTTTTTGCTCCATTGCAGGGCATTTACACAAAATATACCAAAAATGTCAACTATTATATTGACGTACCTTATTATTTATGTACTTTTGGCGCAGAATTATATAATCAACTAAAAATTATTCCATCTATCATGAGTACTACTCGTTCTGTAACAGACAAAATGACCAATTACCGTTGGACAATCTGTGCCATGCTCTTTTTTGCAACGACCGTGAACTACCTCGACCGCCAAGTGCTGTCGCTCACATGGTACGACTTTATCGCTCCCGAATTTCACTGGACGAACACAGACTATGGAAACATCACCACGTTTTTCTCCGGATTCTATGCACTGTGCATGCTTTTTGCCGGACGTTTTGTCGATTGGATTGATACCAAGAAAGGCTTCTTGTGGTCTATCGGTATCTGGTCGCTGGGTGCATGTATGCACGCCTTCTGCGGCATTGCCACTTCGGGCATCGTTGCCGGTGAGTGGCTGGTGGGTTTCGATGGAGCCAAAGAGGCGATTGCCAAAGCAGGTTCTGTCGGAATGATTGTCAATGTGAGCGTGATGCTCTTTATCTTCTCGCGTGCCGTGCTTGCTTTGGGCGAGTCGGGCAACTTTCCCGCTGCCATCAAGGCTACCGCCGAATACTTCCCCAAGAAAGATCGCGGCTTCTCTACCAGTGTCTTCAATTCGGGTGCACAAATCGGGGCGTTGCTGGCGCCTCTCAGCATTCCGGTGATTGCGGCTAAATGGGGTTGGGAGATGTCTTTCCTCATTATTGGCGCCATGGGTTTCATCTGGATGGGATTCTGGGTATTTATCTACAAGAAGCCCGAAGAGAATCCGCACGTTAACAAAGCCGAGCTGGATTATATCCTGCAAGACGATGCAGCACCTGCCGCCGTCGAGACAACGGAAACCAGGAAACCCGAGAAGAAACCCTCGTTTATACAATGCTTTAAATACAAACAGACCTGGGCATTTGCCTTTGGCAAGTTTATGACCGACGGCGTGTGGTGGTTCTACCTGTTCTGGGCGCCTGCCTACCTCAGCTCCGTGTACGACATGCCCAGCTCCGACCCCAAAGCACAGATAGCTATCTTCGTGCTCTACCTTATTTCCATGATATCGCTCTTCGGCGGCTATCTGCCCACCATCTTTATCGAGAAGAAAGGCATGAATCCGTATGCCGGACGTATGCGAGCCATGCTCATCTTTGCACTGTTCCCGTTGCTGGCGTTGTTTGCCCAACCGTTGGGACATGTCAGCTATTGGATACCCATCATTATCATCGGTATTGCCGGAGCGGCTCACCAAGCCTGGTCTGCCAATATCTTCTCTACCATTGGCGACATGTTCCCGAAATCGGCGATCGCTACCGTTACCGGCATCGGCGGTATGGCAGGCGGTGTAGGGTCGATGATTATCAATCAGGGGTCAGGTCGATTGTTCGACTATACCGAGGCATCGCAAATGTCGTTCCTCGGCTATACGGGCATTGAAGCCGGTTACTTCATCATTTTCTGTGTCTGTGCCATTGCCTACATCATAGGTTGGATAGTCATGAAACTGTTGGTACCCAAGTTCAAACCCATTGTCGTAGAATAATTCCGCCTGCGGCAATCCATACAAGAGAGGCTGTGTCAAAAGTCGGGCTATCCAGCTACTTCCGGACTAACACATAGGCTACCTTAGTCTAACGCTTAGACTACCTTAGTCTAACACTTAGACTACCCTGGTCTAACACTTAGTCCACTCATCCGACTTTCGACACAGCCTCTTTCTATTGCCCGCCACCCATCAATCTCCCTTCAGCCAGTTTCTCGTATTTGGTTCCGGGACGTCCGTAGTTGGCATACGGATAGATGGAGATGCCTCCCCGCGGTGTAAACAAGCCGGTCACTTCTATGTATTTGGGGTTCATCAATCGTATCAGGTCATTGAGAATGATGTTGACACAGTCTTCGTGAAAGGCGCCGTGGTTGCGGAAGCTGAACAGGTAGAGCTTGAGGCTCTTACTCTCCACCATCTTTAGGTCGGGGATGTAGCCGATGCGTATCTCCGCAAAGTCTGGTTGCCCCGTGATGGGACACAGACTGGTAAACTCGGGGCAGTTGAAGCGCACCCAATAGTCGTGCCCGGGATGCTTGTTGGTGAATGTTTCCAACACTTCGGGTGCATAGTCCTGCCTGTACTCCGTTGTCTTACCCAGAAGAGTCAAGCCCTCCTGCTCTCTTTCATGCTGTTCCCTGTTCATGCTGTTCTCCTTTTTTTCTTTACTGCTTCATACTGCTCCAGCCCTTCGCGACGCAGCTTGCATGCAGGGCAATGCCCGCATCCATCGCCCGGTATGCCGTTGTAGCAAGTCAGCGTATCGTTGCGTACCAGTTCGAACACGCCCAGCCGGTCTGCCAAAGCCCAGGTCTCAGCCTTGTCTATCCACATCAGCGGCGTATGGATGACAAACTGTTCGTCCATAGCCAGGTTCAGCGTCACATTGAGAGACTTGATAAAGGCATCGCGACAATCGGGGTAACCGCTGAAATCGGTCTGCGACACTCCGGTGACGAGATGGTTGATGCCCCGTTCGCGGGCGTACACGGCGGCAATGCTTAGGAAAAACAGATTACGTCCCGGCACAAAGGTGTTGGGATAGTTGTCGGCGGGTTTCCGCTCGTCCATTGCCAGGGTGCTATCGGTGAGCGAGTTGCGTCCCAACCGACCGATAAACGAGATGTCCATCGCCTCGAATGCCACGTCGGCACGGCGGGCAATGCTTGCTGCCAGTTCCACCTCCTGTTGATGCTTTTGTCCGTAACGGAAACTCAATGCGCGCACTTGCCGAAACATCTGCTTTGCCCAAAACAGGCAGGTAGTAGAGTCTTGTCCGCCACTGAATACCACCAATGCGGTCTCTTTATTCATACCTCTTTTACCTTTAATATGTTATAGGATATATGTTCGTCGTACACATCGCTTCCGTCAACGCGCTTGATGTATGCCACCACCCTGACGGTCACCGGCAGAATCACAATCTCGTACATCGACTTCAGTGCCATCTGCAAGAGCATCATCACCAACAGCTCTTTCCAAGGAATGATGCCCCCGAAGGCTATCGGGAAGAAGAGCAGCGAATCGGCAGTCTCGCCCACTACCGTCGACCAGATGGCGCGCAACGAAAAATATCGCCCCCCACTCTTCACCTTCATGCGGCTCATGATGTACGCATTGAGGAACGAACCTGCCAGAAAGGCTATCAGGCTGGCAACAACAATACGGGGAGCCATGCCGAACACAAAGTTGAAATGCGCTTCGCCTTGCCAGAACGGTGCAGCGGGCAACGCTACGGCTATCAGCCCCAACGCCACCACAAAGAAGTTCATGGCGAATCCTGTCCAGATAATGAGACGTGCTTTGCGAAAGCCCCATACCTCGGCGATGCAATCGTTAATGATGTAGGAGACAGGGAAAACCAGCAATCCGGCAGTTACCGTAAGGCTGCCTATCTGTATGACTTTGGTTTCGAGAAGATTGGCTGCTATCAGACAGACATTGAAGAGAATGCCCAGCAGCATAAAAGAGACGGATACCTTTTCTTTCATTTCCTGTTTTTTACGTGGTGACCTAGAATACACGACCGCTATTCACGGCTTCATACATTTAATTATCGCATTGTTAAAAGGAAAAGAAGCCGCTCAGTGAGCGGCTTCGCGGTGCGTACGGGACTCGAACCCGTGACCTCCTGCGTGACAGGCAGGCATTCTAACCAGGCTGAACTAACGCACCAAAGAGTTCATTAAGCGCACAATCGCGGATGTTGCTTCGTGATTGCGGCTGCAAAGGTATGTATTAATTTCATATTTGCAATAATCGCGTATATTTTTTTATTGTAGCCTGTTCATTGGGGGATGCAAGCAAAACATTTATTACTTTTGCGGCATTCTTAATCAACATTAGCATCCAGAACCCCTTGTACGCCATTATGAAAAGAGCGTTACTCCTTCTTCTCTTCTGTTGCTGCCTCACGTCGGTGCAGGCACAGGAAGATTCCCTTGCCATGGCACGTGCCGATTCCATGCGCGCGCTGTCTGCCTCCCTCGAGGAAGCACGTATCAATGAAATGAACCTTCGGATGGAGCTGGTTGCGCTTCGGGCGGCAACCATCGAACAGGACTCGTTGGACAGGGTGCGACAGCAACGCCGCATCGACTCTCTGCGAACCATCACGCCTGCCATGCCGGTGGTGGTGGAGGGTGATACGCTCTACTACATCTATGCCAAGAAGGGTGGGGTGTCGCCTGCTACGCGGGCAGAAGAGGTATCGGCAGCCATTCTCTCGCTGGGCAAGCGGTTCGTACTCAATCCCGATTCGGTTTATGTGGAGAGCACCGAGATTGTTACCGAGCTGATGTACGGCGATAAGGTCATCGCTTCGTTTACCGACATGGACGGCTTGTGGGAGAACAGCACGCGCGACGAGCTGGCGCAGCTGCGGCGACAGCCGGTGGTCGACAAGTTGCGTGCGCTGCAACGCGAATACGGCATCATGCAACTGCTCAAGCACATCGGCTCGCTGTTGCTGGTGGTGCTGGTGCAGGGTGTGCTCATCTATGCCACCAACCGGTTGTATCGATATGCCAAACGCACCATCATCCGCTTGCGACGCTCGAAGCTGAAACCACTCTCGTTTCGCAATTACGAGCTGCTGAACATCGACAAAGAGGTGCGATTGCTCACCTCGGTGTGCAGCGCGGCGCGTTACCTGCTCATCCTGATTCAGCTGCTCTTCTCCATTCCCATTCTCTTCTCTATCTTTCCGCAGACCAAAGACCTGGCATACCGGATATTCTCCTACATCTGGGACCCGCTGAAAGAGATCATGCTGGGCATCGTCAATTACATCCCCAAGCTCTTCGTCATCATTATTATATGGCTCATCATCCGTTACGTGGTGAAGGGTGTGCGCTACCTGGCAGGCGAGATTGAAGCCGAACGGCTGAAGATAAACGGCTTCTATCCCGACTGGGCACAGCCGAGTTACCAGATTATCCGCTTTCTGCTCTATGCCTTTATGATAGCCATGATATATCCTTACCTGCCGGGATCCGATTCGGGCGTGTTTCAAGGGGTGTCGGTGTTTGTGGGGTTGATTGTGTCGTTAGGCTCCAGTTCCGTCATCAGCAACCTGATGGCAGGCTTGGTGACCACCTACATGCGTCCGTTTCGGACGGGCGACCGCGTGAAGTTGAACGACACCATCGGCGACGTGATGGAGCGGACGCCGTTCGTTACCCGCATCAAGACACCGAAGAACGAGGTGATAACGATTCCCAACTCGTTCATCATGTCGTCGCACACCGTCAACTACAGCGCCTCTGCCCGCGACTACGGACTGATTCTGCACACCGAAGTGAGCTTCGGCTTCGAGATACACTGGAAGCGGATATACGACCTGTTGCTGGAAGCTGCCCGACGCACATCCGGCATCCGGCAGGCGCCCGCGCCCTTCGTGCTCGAGACGATGCTGCACGACTTCTACGCCATCTATCAAATCAATGTCTACATCGACGACGCTTCCCAAATGCCCCGCATCTATTCCGACCTGAACCGCCACATTCAGGACTTGTGCAACGAGCGGGGCATCGAGCTGCTCTCACCCCACTACTTTGCCCAACGCGACGGGAATGAGCTGACGATACCAAAGGAATACAAAGCGGCGGCAACCCACGAAGCAGGCAACCCCCGCGCCGATGTGCCGACAATGTAAGTCGAACCCGGGAGCCGGGAACAACATAATTTTCCTTAATAAGCAATGATTTATGAAACCAATGACCCCATCTTCGAACCGCGGAAGGCACATCACAGGGCTGTTTCTGCTTGGCATGATGCTGATAACGGCATCGTGCAGCGTGACCCATCAACTCACCGTTGATAGCAACTATCCCAACAGCATCTCTTTGGAAAGAGGTGCGGAAGTCTACATCGCCATGCCCCAGAACGGCATTTACGAAGGGAAAGTGCACGAGAACTCTGGTCTGCAAACCCAGACACACCTGCGGACGGCTTTGCTGAGCCATGTGGCAAAAGTGAACGTCGGCATGCAGTTTGTCAATGCAGATGCCGCACTGACGGCAGCGAAGGCGGAAGGTGCGCGCTATCTGTTCTATCCCGTTATCACCTTGTGGGAAGACAGGGCTACGGCATGGTCGGGCATCCCCGATAAGGTCGGCGTGAAAGTAATGATTTACGACACAACATCCGGACAGCCAATCTATGGCGTAGAGTTACGTTCCAAAAGCAGGGCTATGACGATGGCTAATACCGACCCGTCCAACTTGTTGCCGGAACTGTTCAAGAAACTCTCCGACAAGCTGTACTAAGCATCGCCAGGCACAGACTCACGGCTCAGTCGGAGCGGGAGTCTGTGCCTGCTTTCCCCGGAAGAACGCTTCGAACTGCCGTGTTTCGCACAGCTTCTACGGAATCTTCGTGACATCTTTTAGAAAATCCGGCAGGGTTTACACCGCGACTTGATGCGGTTAATGCCGAGATTGAATCAAGTGAACAGTACGACTTGATTGTGTTCGGTCGTATACTTGATGTATTGCCAACAGCTGTTGGCAAATCTGCTGACTACTGTTGGCAAATCTGCTAACAACTGTTAGCAATACTGCCAACGGTTGTTGGCAATGTATCAAGTCGTAGGTTTAACCCGATTCGGTCGGTGCTTTTATCGCATTCAGTCGGTGCTTTCACACCATTTTGTCGCAGACCTCACCGCATGAAGTCCGCGAGACAACCGTCGTTGGCAGGCAACCATAAAAAAGAGTAAATATTGCAATGTCTACTTTGCAAATATGAAATAAGTCGTAACTTTGCAGCCCTGTTAAGGGACAACAAAATCATGTAGACGTAGTAAAACAGTATGGAATCATTTTATCGCACACATACTTACCTGGTGGAGCATACCGATGCCCCCGTCCGGCGCGCCCTGATGGATGAGATAGACTGGAACGACCGTCTCATCGGCATCAAAGGTACACGCGGCGTGGGCAAAACCACCTTTCTGCTGCAATATGCCAAGGAGAAGTTTGGCTCCGACCGCTCCTGTCTCTACATCAATATGAACAATTTTTACTTCTCGGGCAACAGCCTCGTGACGTTTGCCGCCGACTTCTACCGGCACGGCGGTCGCGTGCTGCTCATCGACCAGGTGTTCAAGCATCCCGACTGGAGTCCCGAGCTTCGTCAGTGCTACGAGCGGGTGCCGGGACTGAAGATTGTCTTTACCGGTTCGTCCGTGATGCGGCTCAAGGAGGAGAACTCCGACCTGCGCGATGTGGTGAAGAGCTACAACCTGCGGGGATTCTCGTTTCGCGAGTACCTCAACCTGCAAGCCGGACTCAGCCTGCCTGCCTATTCGCTGGAGGAGATACTGACCGCGCACGAGCCGATTGCCCAGGACATCCTCTCGCAAGTCAACCCGGTGACCTATCTGGGCGACTATATCCACCACGGCTTCTATCCCTTCTTTCGGGAGAAACGCAACTTCTCGGAGAACCTGCTCAAGACCATGAACATGATGATAGAGGTCGACATCCTGCTGCTCAAACAGATCGAGCTGAAGTACCTGCCCAAGATAAAGAAGCTGTTCTACCTGCTGGCAGTCAACGGACACAAGGCGCCCAACGTGAGCAAGCTGGCGGAGGAGATACAGACGTCGCGCGCCACGGTGATGAACTACATCAAATACCTCACCGACGCCCGCCTCATCAACCTGATTTATCCGCAGGGCGAGGAGTTCCCCAAGAAGCCTGCCAAGATAATGATGCACAACGCCAACCTGCTCTATCCCATCTATCCGGTGGCGGTCGACGAGCAGGAGGCGCTGGAGACCTTCTTCGTGAACGCCCTGTGGAAAGACCACCGTGTGAACAAGGGCGGCAACGGTTCCACCTATCTGGTGGACGACAGCCTCTCGTTCAGGATATGCTCCGAGAACGTGCGGATACGCAATAACCCCGATGTCTATCACGTGCACCACCGCTGGGAACGTGGTAAAAACAACCAATTGCCGTTGTGGCTCTTCGGGTTCCTCTATTGAGAAGGGCAGGGGGTGCCGGCGGCACGCCTACGGCTTATTCTCTCATTCATTCAGTACATTTAGATTTCAAATAATTAAAGATTGCATTATGACAAAACAGAAGAAATTCATTACTTGTGACGGCAACCAGGCGGCAGCACATATCTCGTATATGTTCTCCGAAGTGGCTGCCATTTACCCCATCACACCCTCGTCGACCATGGCGGAATACGTGGACGAATGGGCTGCCGCAGGTCGGAAGAACATTTTCGGCGAGACGGTACTGGTACAGGAGATGCAAAGCGAAGCCGGCGCTGCCGGCGCCGTGCACGGCTCGTTGCAGGCAGGCGCACTGACCAGCACCTACACCGCCTCGCAGGGCTTGCTGCTGATGATTCCCAACATGTACAAGATTGCCGGCGAGCTGCTGCCGTGTGTGTTCCACGTGTCGGCACGTACGCTCGCCTCACATGCGCTGAGCATCTTCGGCGACCATCAGGACGTGATGGCTACCCGCCAGACCGGCTTTGCCATGCTGGCAGAAGGCAGCGTGCAGGAGGTGATGGACTTGGCAGGTGTGGCACATCTTGCCGCCATCAAGAGCCGCGTGCCGTTCGTTAACTTCTTCGACGGCTTCCGCACCTCGCACGAAGTGCAGAAAATCGAGATGCTGGCGAACGAAGACCTCGCTCCGTTTATCGACCAAGAGGCACTGAAGGAGTTCCGCCAACGCGCGCTGAACCCCAACAAACCCGTGGCAAGGGGTATGGCGGAGAATCCCGACCACTTCTTCCAGCACCGCGAATCGAGCAACAAATACTACGAGGCTGTTCCCGCCATCGTAGAGGAGTATATGAAGGAAATCAGCCAACTCACCGGTCGCAAGTACGGGCTGTTCGACTACTACGGCGCCGCCGATGCCGAACGGGTGATTATCGCCATGGGTTCGGTGACCGAGGCTGCCCGCGAAGCCATCGACTACCTGCAATCGCAGGGCGAGAAGGTGGGTATGGTTGCCGTGCATCTCTATCGCCCCTTCTCTGCCAAGCACTTCCTGGCTGCCGTACCCGCGACTGCCAAGCGCATCGCCGTGCTCGACCGCACCAAGGAGCCGGGCGCCAACGGTGACCCGCTCTACCTCGATGTGAAGGATTGCTTCTACGGCGCTGCCGATGCACCCCTCATCGTAGGTGGACGCTACGGCTTAGGCTCGAAAGATACGACGCCCGCACAAATCATCGCCGTGTTCAAGAACCTGGCTATGCCGATGCCGAAGAATCAGTTCACCATCGGTATCGTTGACGACGTCACGTTCACCTCGCTGCCGCAGGAACCCGAGCTGGCGCTGGGCGGCGATGGCATGTTCGAAGCCAAGTTCTACGGACTGGGTGCCGACGGTACGGTGGGCGCCAACAAGAACTCCATCAAGATTATCGGCGACAACACCGACAAGTATTGCCAGGCATACTTCTCATACGACTCGAAGAAGTCGGGCGGCTTCACCTGCTCGCACCTGCGCTTTGGCGATACCCCGATTCGGTCGACCTATCTGGTGAACACGCCCAACTTTGTGGCTTGCCATGTACAGGCGTATCTGCACATGTACGACGTGACACGCGGACTGCGCAAGAACGGCTTGTTCCTGCTCAATACCATCTGGCAAGGCGAGGAGCTGGCAAAGAATCTGCCGGTGAAGGTGAAGAAGTACTTCGCACAGCACAACATCACCGTTTACTACATCAACGCCACCGAGATTGCGCAAGCCATCGGGCTGGGCAACCGCACCAATACCATCCTGCAATCGGCATTCTTCCGCATCACGAAGGTCATCCCTGTCGACCTGGCTATCGAGCAGATGAAGAAGTTCATCGTGAAGTCGTACGGCAAGAAGGGCGAAGACATCGTGAATAAGAACTATGCTGCCGTTGACCGCGGCGGTGAGTACAAGCAACTCGCCATTGACCCGGCATGGGCGAACCTGTCCGATGAGGCTGCGGCAACCAACAATGACCCCATCTTCATCAACGAAGTGGTACGTCCCATCAACGCACAAGACGGCGACCTGCTGCCGGTATCTGCCTTCAAAGGCATCGAAGACGGCACGTGGCACGTGGGTACTGCCAAGTTCGAGAAGCGCGGCGTGGCTGCGTTCGTTCCCGAATGGAACCCCGACAACTGCATCCAGTGCAACAAGTGCGCATACGTCTGCCCGCACGCTTCCATCCGTCCGTTCGTACTCGACGCCGAGGAGCAGCAGGGCGCCAACTTCCCGATGCTGAAGACCATCGGCAAGCAATTCGACGGTACCACGTTCCGCATTCAGGTGAGCGTGCTCGACTGTCTGGGTTGCGGCAACTGCGCCGACATCTGCCCGGGTAATCCCAAGAAGGGCGGCAAGGCGCTGACCATGAAGCACCTCGAGAGCCAGCTTGCCGAAGCGCCCAACTGGGAATATTGCATCGGGAAGGTGAGCAGCAAGCAGCACTTGGTAGACATCAAGGCGAACGTGAAGAACTCGCAGTTTGCCACCCCGCTCTTCGAGTTCTCGGGAGCTTGTGCCGGTTGCGGCGAAACACCCTACGTGAAGCTCATCACCCAACTCTTCGGCGACCGCGAGATGGTTGCCAACGCCACGGGTTGCTCGTCTATCTATTCGGGTTCCGTGCCCTCTACCCCTTACACCAAGAACGCCGACGGTCACGGTCCGGCATGGGCAAACTCCCTGTTCGAAGACTTCTGCGAGTTCGGGCTGGGTATGGAGCTGGCAAACGAGAAGATGCGCGACCGCATCGTGAAGCTGATGTCGCAAGGCATTGCCGAATATACCGACATGCCTGCCGAAGCCAAGGAGCTGTGGCAAACCTGGATAGACCATCGCAACGATGCCGAGAAGACGAAGGAGCTGGCTCCGCAGTTGATTGCCGGTATCCAAGAGAACGCCGCCAAGGGTTGCCCCATCTGCAAAGAGCTGGAAGGCTTGACGCAATACTTGGTAAAGCGCAGCCAGTGGATCATCGGTGGCGACGGTGCCGCTTACGACATCGGCTACGGCGGTCTCGACCATGCCATTGCTTCGGGCAAGGATATCAACATCCTCGTGCTCGACACCGAGGTGTACTCCAACACCGGCGGTCAGTCGTCCAAGGCTACCCCGATGGGCGCCATTGCCAAGTTTGCCGCTTCGGGCAAGCGCGTTCGCAAGAAAGACCTCGGCTTGATGGCAACCACCTACGGTTATGTCTATGTGGCACAAATCGCCATGGGCGCCGACCAAGCCCAAACGCTGAAGGCGATTCGCGAAGCAGAGGCTTATCCAGGACCGTCGCTCATCATCGCCTACGCTCCCTGTATCAACCACGGCTTGAAGCTGGGTATGGGCAAGAGCCAGGAAGAAGAGGAGAAAGCGGTGAAGTGCGGCTACTGGCACCTGTGGCGCTACAATCCCGCCTTGGAAGCCGAAGGCAAGAACCCCTTCATGCTCGACAGCAAAGAACCCGAATGGAGCGCCTTCAAGGACTTCCTGAAGAGCGAAGTGCGCTACTCTTCGCTCATGAAGCAGTATCCGCAAGAAGCCGACGAACTGTTCGATGCCGCCGAAGGAAACGCCCGCTCGCGGTATAATCAGTACAAGAGACTGGCTGCGGCAGCGTATTAAGCCGGCTGCCAATTGACGTTAGTCAAGAATAAATAGAAAGGGCTGTACCTGAATTTGGTACAGCCCTTTTAGCTTGACACAATAAACGTGTAAGTAATCGCAGAACTGGTAATGAAATCAAAAAGTGTTCATTATTTTGTGAATATGAAGGCAAGCTTTATCTCATCGAACAGTATCCTGTTTTTTCAACCAGGTATTGACCTTGTTCAGAAACAATCCATTCCAATAAAGCCGTCACTTCAGGCTTCTTATTATCCGCTAAAGTAACTGCAAAAAACGGAGAAGCCATCAGATAGTCACCATTACTTATCGTCTCTATATTCGGATATACATCGTTTACTTTCAGAATCTTGACTTCGTTATTTTTAGTCATTTCGTTCACATAGAACCGGAAAGAAAAACCGATGGAGTTTCCATAATTTGCATAATCGGCTGTTTGGGATACAATTCCACCCATTCCTGCAATAACATCCTCTTTCGGTGGCTTCATGATTGTTTTCCCTTGCATGAAATGAACAAAAGCGGTTTGGCTGCCGCTGTTTTCATTTCGTTGAAATGCACGAATGCCTTCATCCCGACCTCCCAATGCTTGCCAGTTGGTGATTTTGCCGGCATAAATATCCTGCAACTGTGTTACGGTTAAATTTTCCACAGGATTGTGGGCATTGACAAAAAAGACAAAAGCTTCTTTGCCTATCGAAGTATAGTTGAACTTTACCCCTGCTTGCTCCGCCATCTTTAGCTGCTCTTCCGACGGAGGCGCCACAAAAATAATATCGCCCGCTCTGTTGATTAACTTGTTGTATGCCCTAATCGTGTTGTTACAAGCAACTTCACTGTCATATTGGGCATATTCTTTCTTAGGATAGACAGCCTGTGCGAAAGCGGAATAGACCGGATACAAAGCGGTTGCACCATCCAGCAAAGGCAAATCCGTATCTATACGCAAAGTAGATGCGGTATCCAATTTGGCGGCAAGTGTGTTCGTGCCGAACGGAGCATATAGCCCCAAATTGACAGACTGTCGTACCCGGAGAATTCTTCTGTCATAAGCGCTCCTTACTTCGTGAATAGCACACGATGCAAGCATTAACGATAGGAATGTCAGCCAAATCTTTTTCATTTTCTTTGATGATATTATATGGAACATATTCAAATAAACACATATCAATAATATAACCACACCGATGGAAATAAACGGCACATAGAATTTGCCTATGCCCACAAGGGAGACAATAATGATTGTCCAGTAGCCGACAAATAGGGCAATTACGACCAGCACAGTGTACAAAATGTATTTCATTACATCATATTTTATTACCGATTTCCTGCTACAAATATACGGGTCTATCCAAATTTTCAATTTTCTTATTATTCCGACCAAACCAAGTTCAGGTTGTTGATATAACTTTCGTAACTGTTATTAAACCCAATTTGATTGTCCGAACCGTAATCCTTTAGTTGCCAATATGGCGGTGAAGTGACGATAAGATGCACTGATTGGTCTTCCAAAAGGTTCATCTGTCGGCTATCACCGTTTACTATTTTATGTATTGTCTTCATCTATGATTTATTTATCGCAAAGTTAAGGTTTTTCTGAAAGCATCTGTTTGGTATGCACAAAAAACATTAATAGAAGAGTTCAACTCTATATCTTCTCGTGCGACTTCGGATCCAAACGAGACAAAACCGTTTTATCACCAACCGGAGTTTCGGATTGACAAAAAAATAAGCCCTGTCTCACGACAAGGCTTATTACAACACAAACACAAAATAAAACACGACAAAACTACTATGCAATCTATAACCTGTCTATGCCGGGAGGCATAATTGCCATTTACGCATATTCACATATACCGTAAACAGTATCAGGCGATTACAAGTTATAAACAAATGCTAAAAACATTTGTTTATTTCTTTATTGTTAAATCAACAAAATCATCTCTACACTATTGAATACCACGTTCGCGAAGCTTGAGTTGCCAGTTCCATGCGGAACGCAACGTATCTTCAATGGTTTCAACAGCTTTCCAACCCAGCTCTTCGTTGGCAAAGGTCGGATCTGCCCAAACTTGCTCTATATCACCTGCGCGACGCCCTACTATCTTGTAGTTCAGCTTCACACCGGTAGCCCGTTCAAAGGCATCTATCAATTCCAGCACGGACAATCCGCGTCCGGTACCGATATTAAATACTTCTACTTTCTCTTTCTGTTTCTTCTCCAGAATGCGGTCAATGGCGATGACGTGTGCTTTTGCCAAGTCGACCACATTGATAAAATCTCGAATGCACGAACCGTCGGGCGTATTGTAATCATTGCCGAATACGCTCAACACCTCACGAATGCCAATGGCTGTCTGCGTAAGATAGGGAATCAGGTTCTGCGGTACGCCGTTAGGCAACTCGCCGAGCAAAGCGCTGGCGTGTGCACCGATGGGATTAAAGTATCGCAGCAGGATGGCATTGATGGGTGCACCCGACACTACGGTATCCTGAATAATTTCTTCATTGATTTGCTTGGTATTGCCGTAGGGAGATTCCGCCTTTTTGGTGGGAGCATTCTCCGTTACGGGCAACACGTCGGGTTGACCATATACCGTACAGGAAGAAGAGAAAACGATTCCTTCTACTCCGTATTTGGGCATCAGCTCAAGAACATTAATCAGTGATACGAGATTGTTGCGGTAGTAAAGCAACGGTTTGGCAACCGATTCTCCAACGGCTTTACTGGCGGCAAAGTGTATGATAGCTTTGATTCCTTTATATTTGGCAAAGACATTATTCAGACCGTCGAAGTCCAAACAATCTACTTTTTCGAATATGGGACGAACACCTGATACTTTCTCGATATTATCTACCACATCTGCGTTAGAATTGGACAAGTTATCCACGATTACGACTTCGTAACCTGCACTTTGCAATTCTACAACAGTATGTGAACCGATATATCCGGTACCGCCTGTAACCAAAATTCTTCCTTTCATGAGGTGTTGTCCTGTTAAAGTGTCTATTTTTTCGGTGCAAATGTATGAATAATAATTTGACTACAAAAAGAATCAATACTTTTTATACTTTTACTACACCCGAAAAGCCCATAAATGCCATCGCCAGTAATCCGGCAGTGATAAGGGCGATGGGTGTTCCGCGCATTCCTTGGGGGATATTGACCAGACTCATCTGTTCGCGCAAGCCGGCAAAGATGGTCAGCGCCAATCCGAATCCGATAGCTGTAGAAAAGGCATAGACCACGCCGGTGAGCAGGTCATAATCTTTTTGGATAACCAAAATGGCTACACCCAGAATGCAGCAGTTGGTGGTGATGAGCGGCAGGAACACGCCCAATGCCTGATAGAGCGAGGGAGAAACTTTCTTCAGTATGATTTCTACCATCTGCACCAATGCAGCAATAACCAGGATAAAGGTGATGGTTTGCAGATATGCCAGTCCGAAGGCATCGAGCACATATTTCTGTATGAGAAACGTAACAATGGTAGCAATGGTCAGCACAAAGGTAACAGCTGCCGACATGCCCAAGGCGGTTTCGACCTTTTTGGATACGCCCAGGAACGGGCAGATACCTAGGAACTGCGACAAGACGATGTTATTGACAAATATCGCCGATATAAATATCAAGATGTATTCCATAACTCTAATTCTTCTTTAATCCGTTAATCAAGGCAATGAGGTAACCTAAAGCGATAAAGGCGCCGGGAGCAAGTACAAACACCAACATGCCATATTGCTCGGGCATGATTGTCATATTGAACACTTTGCCTGTGCCCAATAGCTCGCGGACGGCGCCCAATAGGGTCAGCGCCAGTGTGAATCCCAGTCCCATGCCCAGTCCGTCGAAGGCGGAAGCAACGGGCGTGTTTTTGGCAGCAAAGGCTTCGGCGCGTCCCAGTACGATGCAGTTGACTACAATCAAGGGGATGAACAGCCCCAGCGTGGCATAAAGCGCCGGCACATAGGCTTGCATAAGCATCTGCAACAGGGTTACAAACGAGGCGATGACTACGATAAACGACGGGATGCGCACCATGTCGGGAATCAGCTTCTTCAGCGCCGATATTACCACATTGGAGCATACCAGTACGAACAGGGTTGCCAGTCCCATGCCCATGCCGTTGATGGCAGACGAAGTGGTTCCCAGTGTGGGGCACATACCCAGCAGCAAGACTAAGGTGGGATTCTCCTTGAGAACCCCATTCATCAATATTTTCAGATTATTCGTTTTCATATCTCTACTTCTCCTTTCTGTTCTATTTTACGCCGGTTGAATCGGCAGGTATTGCCTGCAGGGTGGCGCTCGAAACCGTGTCGGTAGTGCTGTTTGCCTGCGGAGTAGCGCCCGATGTACCGTCGATTTCCTGTCCCGAATAGGCTGAATAGGCATCGTTGACGGCACGCAGAAACGCGCGCGAAGTGATGGTCGAGGCTGTGATGGCATCAATCTGTCCGCCATCTTTTGTCACTGCCAGCGGATCATTACCGGGGTTGAGACCTTTGATATCCCCCTTCCCCTGCTTGAACCAGTCGGCAGCTTTCGACCCTAAACCCGGTGTCTCGGCGTGCGACAATAACGAGTAGTCCACAATGTTTCCGTAGGCATCGAAGCCAACCAGTACCTTCATATCGCCGCCAAAGCCCAGCGAGGTTGCTTCTACGGCGGCTCCTACTTTCGTATCGCCTTTTTTGGCAGGATAAACAATGAACGTATGCGCCTTGCCTTGCGAGTCGGCAGTGCGTATCGTGTCGCTTTCGGCGGCGGGGGTATTGTCGAACTCGGGCAACACCACACGCAGGGCTTCGTTCAGCGCTTTGGCATTGGCGGCTGCGATGGGAGCCTTGGTCAGTTCGTTGACAACCGCCAGCAGCGCCACCGAAACGGCTGTTACTCCGGTGAGTACCAGCAGCATATTCTTCAGGGATGATTTTAACTTTTTCATTTCTTTTTAGCTACCTCCCCAAAGCGTTTTGGTTTACAATAGGTATTGATGAGCGGCGTAAAGGCGTTCATGATGAGAATGGCGAACGACATGCCTTCGGGATAAGCGCCGAAAAGGCGGATGATGACCGTGAGCAAGCCGATACAGACACCATAGATAAGCATTCCCTTCTTGCTCATGGGCGACGTGACGTAATCGGTTGCCATAAAAATAGCGCCCAGCAACAGTCCGCCCGAGAGCAACTGAAGCAGCGGAGAAGCGTAGTGCAACGGATCGACCCAATGCATGATGCCCGAGAAGACGAATACCGTCAGCAGGATAGATACGGGGATGTGCCAGGTGATGATTTTCCGCACCAGCATATATGCCAGTCCGAGGAGCAACGCCAGGGCGCTGACTTCGCCCAGACTGCCGCCGACATAGCCCAGCAGCATGTGGAGCGTATCGGGCAGCTTGTCTGCCACAGCCTCCGGATTGCTGCTATACAGCAGTTGCTTCATCAGCGCCAGCGGAGTGGCACCGGTCTGGGCATCCGTATAGGCTGTTTGTCCGGCAAGCGGCCAGCTTGTCATCTGCACGGGGAAAGAGAGCAGCAGGAACACACGTCCCACCAGCGCCGGATTGAACGGGTTACAGCCCAGTCCGCCGAACGACATCTTCCCTACTCCGATGGCAAACAGGGCGCCGAGGATGATTATCCAGATCGGCAGGTTGGACGGCAGGTTGAATGCCAGCAGCACGCCCGTGATGACAGCCGACCCGTCGGTGATGGAGGTCGCTTGCCGTTTCAACAGGTATTTTCCGATGCACCACTCAAAGAAGAGGCAGGCAACTACCGAGGTCGCTGTAACTATCAGCGCTCCCCGTCCGAACACGTAAAGCGACACAAGGAAGGCGGGCAGCAGGGCAACGAGCACCCCGTACATATTCTTCTTCACGCTGTCGCCACTGTGTACGTGGGGCGATAATGATACGATTAATTTATTTTCCATGATACACACTCTTAGCTTTTCGTTTGACGCGCACGAATCAATGCCCCTACCCTGCTCTTGCCCAACCGGCAATAGTCGAGCAGCGGACGACTTGCCGGACAGGTGAACTGGCACGAGCCACACTCAATGCAATCCATAATTCTCTCTTTCTCCATTCGTTCGAACTCGACATGCTCCGCCAGCTGTGCCAGCAGATAGGGTTCCAGCCCCATGGGGCAGGCTCCCACGCACTTGGCGCAGCGGATGCAGGGTTGCACGGCAGCACGCTTCGCCTCTTTCCGGCTCATGATCAGGATGCCCGAGCTTCCTTTGGTGACGGGCACTTCGGTATTGACGAGCGCCTTGCCCATCATCGGACCTCCGCCGATGATCTTGCCCGTATCTTCGGGCTGTCCGCCGCTCTGGTCGATAAGCTGCTGTATGGGCGTCCCGATGCGTGCCAGTATATTCGACGGCTTGGCAAGCGATTTCCCGGTGACGGTCACCACCCGTTCGATGAGCGGTTTATTCTTCTGCACCGCCTGATAGACGGCATAGGCAGTAGCCACATTCTGTACCACCGCGCCGGTGGAGATGGGCAGTGCGCCGGCGGCAACCTGTCGGCGGGTAATGGCGTCGATCAACTGCTTCTCGCCGCCCTGCGGATACTTCACCTTGAGCGGAATCACCTCGATGCCGGCATAGCTACCGGCTACCTTGGTCATCCACTTGATGGCATCGGGCTTGTTGTTTTCGATGCCGATGAATGCCTTGTTCACCTTGACGGCTTTCATCAGGATGGCAATCCCCTCCATAATCTCCTCGCCATGTTCGAGCATCAGCTGATGGTCGGCAGTGAGATAAGGCTCGCACTCCACGGCGTTGATGATGATACATTCGGCTTTACAGGAGGGCGGCGGTGTGAGCTTCACCTGTGTGGGGAAGCAGGCTCCGCCCATTCCTACGATGCCGGCATCGGCAATCTTTTGCACAATCTCTTCGGGCGCGAGGGTGCATCCCTTTATCAGCGTGTCGGTACGGTCGATGCCCTCTTCCCATTCATCGCCTGCCACGTCGATGAAGATGGCAGGTTTGGGGTATCCTCCGGCATCGGTCATCGCATCGATTTTGACCACCTTGCCGCTCACGGGCGAGTGTATGGCTGCCGAAACGAATCCTCCCGGCTCGGCAATCCGAGTGCCTACCTTCACCGTATCGCCTTTGGCAACCACCGGCTTGGCAGGTGCGCCGATGTGTTGCGACAGCATCACGACCACCCGTTGCGGGATGTCGGCAGTAACAATGGCTTGGTGCGCCGAAAGTTTATGCTCATGCGGATGTACGCCACCTATTGAAAATGTCTTCAACATATATAGAATGAAATAATTGGATGATACGATTTAAACGGAGACCGATTCGGCTGCCGGTTCCGCCTTGGGCTTGCGCGGCGGGAAGTTCAGCTCGACGATGGTGTGTTGCGGGCACTCTTCGACGCATTTGCGGCACAGCCGGCATTGGTTGGGGTCGATGTAAGCCAGGTTGTTTTCCATCGCGATGGCATCGAAAGCACACACCTTCACGCACTTGCCGCAACCGATGCAGGCAACGCTGCACGCTTTGCGCGCCACGGCTCCCTTGTCCTTGTTGACACATTCCACGTAGATGCGGCGCGACTTCTTGCCTTGCGGACGCAGCTCGATGATGTGCTTCGGGCAAGCTTTCACGCACGCCCCGCAGGCGGTGCAGGCAGCCTCGTCGACTGCGGGCAAGCCGGTTTCGGGATTCATGCGGATGGCACCAAACTGACACACCGTTACGCAGTCGCCACAGCCCAGACAGCCGTAGCTGCATCCGGTCTCGCCGCCATAGAGCGCAGCGGCAATGGCACAGCTCGGGGCGCCGTCGTACAGGTTGGTACGCGGTCGGTTGGCACACGTTCCGTTGCATCGCACCACGGCGACTCTGGCTTCGGCTGCGCCGGCGTCCAGCCCCAATATGCCGCCAATCTGCGCTATGAGCGACTGTCCGCCTACCGGACAGAGCAGTCCGTCCAGCGAGCCGGCTTTGACGCAGGCGTCGGCAAATCCGCTGCAACCCGGATAGCCGCATCCGCCGCAGTTGGCTTGCGGAAGGATCTCGGCGACCTGTGCAATCCGAGGGTCTTCGTAGACAGCAAACTTCTTGGAAGCCACATACAGAATCACTGCCGATACCAGCGCTATCGCTCCCAATGAGATTACTGCAATCAGAATTACATTCATAAATTTCTTGAGTTATTACGTGTTTAAGATTTCAAGCTGTCAAGCCGGACGGATGGAGAATGAGAATTGCTTTTTCAGTCGCTTCCGGCACAGCCATACGATATAATAATAAGGTATAAGCAACGCCAGCGAAGCCAATGCGGCTTCGGCTTCGTTGTGCCAAATCGCCATGAAGAGAAAGAGTGAAGCAATCAGTAAAACGAATGGGGCAACGAAGGCGAGCAATACAGCTTTTGTGCCCATCGAGAGGCGTCCGTACACCGTCACCGCGTCGCCCGGCTGGTAACGTCCGGCTTCGTCGGTTGTTATGTCAATCCTCTTTTCCCGCGTATCGGCGGCGCTGCAATGTCCTTTCACACTACATGCGGCGCAAGCCGAGGTTTGGATGATTCTCACAGTGATGTGAGAGTCATGTATGTTTTCCACGAGACCTTGGTGTTCGATTATATCCTTCATTTTGTAAACCGCACATTACAATTGGCGGCAAATGTAATCAATATTTGCGAAACGCAATAGATAGATGAATGAATTTTTAAAAAGCATGCAGCGGCGCACTGAGGGAGTCTGAAGGGGGTCATATTTCCGTATAGGCGGAAATTTATCAGCGTATAGGCGGAAATAAATCAGCGTATAGACGGAAATTTATCAGCGTATAGGCGGAAATTTACCGGCTCCATTGCTCGCAAAATGCGCGTTCCATGCCGTAGAAATTGAGGTTCTTTTCAGGCTCTTTGCCCTCCAGTACAGCCAGTCGCTGCTTCAGGAAAGCCTCCCAGCGCCGGTAATAGAGTCCGCCGAGCAGCCCGCTCCACTCGCGGTGCGCGTAGTCGTGCAGCCCGCCCTGATTGGAGGCGATGCTGTCGCCCCACACGGTAATGAGGGCGACGGCGTTCCACGCGTAGTGTTTCTTTTCGGCATCGGTGTGTCCCAGCGAGCGTGCCTGATTCATCCAGGTGTCGAGCGAAAATTCGGGACGGGTGGCAAGCAGGCTGTCCTGCTGCTGCAACAGCGACAGGAACCGGGCGGACAGGCGGCGGTAGGCTGGCAGGTCTTTGCGGTCGTAGCTGTCGGAGAGGGCTTGCAGCAAGAGATTGGCACGATCGGCATTGCTCTGCCGGATGATGTCGACGCGGTCGTAGTCGAAGTTGTTGTTGTCCGGATAGTGCGGCGCGGCAATCGCCATCAGGCGGGCAGCCTTGGCGGTAGAGTCGGCATCATAGAAGAGCCGGGCGCATCCCCAGGTGGAGGTACGATCCAAGTGGAAGCCGGGACGGGCACAAAGTAGCGACTCGACGGTGCCTTCGCCCGGATAATCGACCGGCGCATTGTAGACGGTGTGCTCCAGGGCGCGCCATGCCTGGCGCACCTCGGGGGTGAGCGTGCCGCCGTAGCGGGCGATGAGGTACTGTTGCAGCCAGTCGTCGGCAGCGAAGCGCTCGGGTCGCCAAGGCAGTTCGTAGAGCAGCTCGTACATCACGGGGTTGTTCTCGATGCCCTCGGGGGTCGCTCCCACGCCGCGCAGTGGCTGACCGGTGGGGTGCCGGCAGGCATCGTAGTAGCCGTTTATCAGCTGATCCATCCTGCCGTGCATGCCTACGTTACCACCGAAGTTGAGCAACATGCAGTAGAGCCATTCATGCTTGCCGAATCCCTGCTCGCGATACCATGCCGAGTGGGGGTCGCCCCACTGCGGACGCTTCTCGCTGTAAAGGTCGAGCACCACCATGTCGCCCGTACGGAGCGAATCGATCATGAGCGGTCGGGGATTGGCTTGCCAGGCTTGAATCACCCAGGCTGCCTGTGGATTGGCTTTTTTCATGGCAGCCATGACCGCCTGCCCGGCTCGGGTCAGGTCGACTCCTTCGGTATTCCCTCCCTCGTGAAAAGGATCCATGCTGTAATAGTCGGCTTTGCCGTACAGCTTTTCCAGCTCTTCGTAATACATGGCTGCAAAGTCGGCGAAGTGCGGGTCTTCGGGCGAGAGAAACGCCGGACGGTCGAAGCCGCACCACTTGCCCGGGTCGGCAATCTCATAGCCCAGCTTCGCGCCGATGTCGCGCGGCACCATGCCCGAATAGCCGGGGAAGACGGGATGTATGCCCAGCTCGTGCATCCGTTTCACAATCTTCTGCTGCAACGCCGCCCTGTCGCGGTACCAGCTGTCGGGATTGGGTCCGCCCCATCCTTCGAGGTTGTTCATCTGCCACCATGCCTGATAGGCGGGACCGGCAATGAAACGGTTGATCTCGTCGGTGGTGTATCCCACACGTTTGAGCAGGTTGTACCACACGGTTTCGATGCCGGTCATGGCAAGCGGCATGTTGATGCCGTGCAACGCCATCCAGTCCAGCTCCTGCTCCCAGCGCTGCCAGTCCCAGAAAGCCATGGAATAGGAATAGGTGCAGTAATTCAGGTAGTAGCGGTCGGGCTTGTCGGTCTCCCGGTGTATCTTCGTCGCGGGCAGGGGCAGTACGGCGGGCAGCGCCTGATGCGGGTTGTTCCACGACAGGTGTATGTGTGCCACATATTTGAGGTACCAGTTCAGCCCCGTAGCCAGCGAGTTGTTGTTATTGCCGGTAATCAGAATCCGATTGTCCCGTTGCTCAATCTCGAAGTAGTCAATCGCTTCAGCCCGCGTGCATGTTGCCTCGGCAGTGGGTTTCAAATGGAAGAGAAACGGAGGATCCGAACTGCCGGTGACACGTCGTGCCAGGGCTTCGACCGGCGAGGCGGCAGTTGTACAACCGCCCGTCAGCACGCTTAGCAACAGGGAGGAAAAGAGAATCAGGTAGACGAAATGCTTCATAAGAGGAGATGGTTATTGTTTTTTTTATCGGGATAGTTGCTATTTCAAATATATGTATTACATTTGCCGCATGAATTGAAAACGGGGTATTAGCTCATCTGGCTAGAGCGCGACAATGGCATTGTCGAGGTGATCGGTTCGAGTCCGATATGCTCCACTCATAGGATTCAGTTTTCAAGATATTTGTTACTTGACGGACTAAGTACGGGTAGTGATACCAGTACTTAGTCCTCTTTTTTTAGGATGCTGTCGATCGCCAATGCTATCGCCCCGTCGCCCGTTACGTTACAGGCGGTACCAAAGCTGTCCATGGCAATATAGAGCGCTATCATCAGGGCTTGTGCCGCTTCATCGAATCCCAGAACAGACTGCAAAACGCCCAGCGCTGCCATGATCGCTCCCCCGGGAACACCCGGCGCTGCCACCATCGTGATGCCCAGCAGGCAGATGAAGCCGGCAAACATGGAGAAGTCGTAGGGCATGTCTTGCATGATCATCAGCGCCAAGGCGCATGCCACGATCTTGAGGGTGCTGCCCGACAGGTGTATCGTGGCGCAAAGCGGTATCACGAAGCCGGCTATCTTCTCCGAAACCCCGTTCCTGATTGCCTGCGCCAGCGTAACCGGAATGGTGGCTGCCGACGACTGCGTACCCAGCGCCGTGAAGTAAGCCGGCATCATTCGGTACAGCAGCTTCAACGGATTGCGCCGCACAAGGATGCCGGCAATGGCATATTGCAGCAACAACACAAAGATATGTATGCCGAAGATAACCAGAATGATGCGGACAAACACCGTCAGCACCGGATAAACCTGTCCGTTGTGTGCCATCCCCAGAAAGATGCCGAAGATATAGAGCGGAAGCAACGGGACAATCACCTTGGCTATCACCATCGTGATGATTTGGCTGAAGTCGCGGCATGCCTCTTTCAGCACGTTGCTTTGCAGGCTTGCCATGCCCAGACCGAGCATAAACGACAGGACAAGCGCCGTCATGACGTCCATCACCGGCGGAATAGCTACCTTGAAATAGGGAAGCAGCCCCACCGTTTCGGTAGCGGCATCGAGCGACACACTCTTGTCTATCATGGTAGGGAAGAGGGCGGCACCGGTGAAGTAAGAGATAAATCCGGCGACCAGCGTGGAGCCGTAGGCAACGGCAACCGTGATGAGCAGCAGTCGCCCGGCTTTGTTGCCGATGTCGGCAATGGCAACAGCAACCAGTCCGAGAATAATCAGCGGAATGGCAAAACCGAGGAACTCACCGAAAAGGGCATTGAATGTAACAAACAGACGTATCACGCCGGCAGGAAGATAATTGCCCACAAAGATGCCCAATGCAATGGCAATGATGACACGCGGAAGCAGTCCGATATGCAGCTGTTTCATGACCAAACGTATGATTGAGGGTACCGAAGAGCGTTATTCTACTTCTCCAGCAACTCTTTCAGGAAATCATCCAGTTCTTTGTCCAATCCTTGCAGCAGCTCCCGGTTCACCATCAGGGTGTCGTCGTCAATCAAGAGCAGCTCGGTAATGGTCTCTTTCTCTTCGTCGAGCAACACGAACGAGTAGGGCTTCAGGATGTTCAGCCGGTCGAGCATCCCCTCTCTGTTCTGCGAATGGAGCAGGTTGGAGAGGGTGCGTTCGACCTCCTTGTAGAAGTCGTCTCCGCTATATGTCATCCACTCTTCTATGACGGCACTGCCCAGCTCGTGTTCTTCGTCGTCGAACACAAAAAACTCTCCCGTGACGGCAACCGCTTGCAGATGAATGTCGGTAACTGCCGTGGCTACCTGACTGTTCTGGAACTTACTTAATGCCTCTTTGAGGGTATTTTCCAACAATGCGGAGGACTTGGAACTCAATTTCATATATCACATATTTTAAAGATTATCGTCTTCATCTTTGATTCGCTGCATCTGTACATTGAGACGCATCAAGCCATCGTTGCGCTCTTTCAGCTCGAGGTAGTAGCGCACGGTTTCGGCATAATCGGGCACCGCCCACTCCTCTACCGTTCCGCCATCCTGCCGTTTGGCTTCCACATCATCCACCCGATAAGCCAGCTGCTGTGCCTGATCGATCCACCGAAAGGCGGTTGTGATACTGTCCTGCATCTCGTAGCCGAATGCCAGGTTGTAGGCAGCCTGCATCTTCTGTTTGGGGTGCTTCCGGGTGTCATACTCTTTTTTCCAAAGGGCAACGGCATCGCTCCATTGACCTTTGCGCACATACACAGCGGCATCGCGCATATTGACCGACCCGCCGGCAAAGTAGTATCGGTCGCCTCTCTTCCAGTGAGGCAGCAAGTCTTTTACGGGGACACTACCGGCAAAGTGCGATGCCTCGGTTATCATCTGCTTGTCGCTGATGAGACGGGCGTTGGCAGACTCCATTGTCAAGCCGGTGGCATCCCAGAAGATGCTGTCGGTAGAGAGGATGGCAGTCATGGAAGCGCTACGACGGGGTACATAGACCCTGACAAGGGGATAGACCTTGACATCGAGCGTGGCATCGTAGGCGTCCAACCCCTCCACATAGTTGATGCGGCGGATGGTGCGCATCTGTATATTCTCCAATGCGATGAGAAAATCGACTTCCAGCTGACTCACCAACCGGTCGACCTCCTCGGCACTCAGGATGCTCTCGCGCTGAATGACATCGCCGGCACGCAACGCCGAATCGCAAATCACAACCTGGTCGAAGTAGTTACCGTCAGCCAACGCATCAGCCAAGGCTTCCGTCGTGATCTTACCGTCGCCGTTGTAGTAGTTGGTGCGGCGGGCAAACTCGCCCTCCTCTCTGGGAGGACGGTCGACTATCAATTGATTGTCGGGGATGGGAGGCATGTTGTTCACCACACCCACCCTCTTCAGTGAAGCGGGGAAGCTGACCTTTGCCGGCAACATATAGTCGATGGAGAACTGCTCAACGGTTTGGCAACCGGCGAGCAGTCCTGCGCAGAGCACTGCGGGATAGCATCTTTTTAAGAGACTAAACTTTTCCATGACAGTTCTTGTACTTCTTTCCGCTTCCGCAGGGACAGGGGTCGTTGCGTCCCACCGTCTTCTCCACGCGCACGGGTTCGCGCCGCGTTTCGCGGGTGTCGCGTCCGGCAGCTGCCTGTTGATGCGGGTCGGAAAGGTTCTGCTTGTTCTCGCGGTACTTACTCATATCCTGCCGACGTTCGGGAGCAGCCTGACGTACATCCTGCGGCTCCTGCACCGGTATTTGTCCGCGCATCAGCACCGAAACGGTCTGGTTGTTAATCTTCTCCACCATGCTGTCGAAGAGGGTTACCGACTCCAGCTTGTATATCAGCAGCGGGTCTTTCTGTTCGTAGCTGGCATTCTGCACGGAGTGCTTCAGCTCGTCCAGCTCGCGCAGATTCTCTTTCCATGCTTCGTCGATGACATGGAGCAGGATAGACTTCTCGAAGGCTTTCACCACCTCCCGACATTCGGTTTCGTAGGCAGCCTTGAGCGGACACGAGATGTTATACATGCGTTTGCCGTCGGTGATGGGGATGAGGATATTCTCGTACATCTGTCCCTGCTTCTCATACACCTCCTTGATGACCGGATAAGCCACCTGCGCCATTCGGTCGGTGCGGCGTTTGAACTGCTCCATGGCTTGCGCAAAGGCACGTTCTGCCAGCTCTTCCTTCTTGTTGTTGCGGAATTCCTCTTCGGTGAAAGGCACCTCCATGGCAAGTGTTTGCAGGATGTCGAGTTTGCAGTTCTCATAATCGGGAGCTTCGAGCGGCGTGGCGCAGCGATCCCATATCATATTCACGATGTCCATACCGATGCGTTCGCCAATGAGGGCGTGGCGGCGTTTGGTGTAGACCACGGTACGCTGTTTGTTCATTACGTCGTCATACTCCAGCAGGCGCTTGCGAATACCGAAGTTGTTCTCTTCCACCTTCTTTTGGGCACGTTCGATGGCATTGGAAATCATCTTGGCTTCAATCATCTCACCCTCCATGAATCCCAGCTTGTCCATCACGCCGGCAATGCGTTCGGAGGCGAAGAGTCGCATCAGGTCATCTTCGAGCGATACGAAAAAGACCGACGACCCCGGGTCGCCCTGCCGACCGGCACGTCCGCGCAACTGACGGTCGACACGGCGCGATTCGTGACGCTCGGTGCCGATGATTGCTAGACCGCCTGCCTCCTTCACTTCGGGGCTGAGCTTGATGTCGGTACCGCGTCCTGCCATGTTGGTGGCAATGGTCACGGTACTGCTCTGTCCGGCTTGCGCCACAATGTCTGCTTCCTTCTGGTGCAGCTTGGCATTCAACACGTTGTGGGGAATCTTGCGCATGGAGAGCATCTTGCTCAGCATCTCGGATATTTCAACCGAGGTGGTACCTACCAGCACGGGGCGTCCTGCCACCACCATCTTCTCGATCTCCTCGATAACGGCTTTATACTTTTCGCGCTTGGTGCGATACACGCGGTCGTTCATGTCGGTACGGGCAATGGCGCGATTGGTGGGAATCACCACCACATCCAGCTTGTAGATGTCCCAGAACTCGCCTGCTTCCGTTTCTGCCGTACCGGTCATACCTGCCAGCTTGTGATACATACGGAAGTAGTTTTGCAGGGTGATGGTGGCAAAGGTCTGCGTGGCAGCCTCCACCTTGACCCGCTCTTTGGCTTCGATGGCTTGGTGCAAGCCGTCGGAGTAACGGCGCCCTTCCATGATACGTCCGGTCTGTTCGTCCACAATCTTCACTTGTCCGTCGATCACCACGTACTCGTCGTCTTTCTCGAACATGGTGTATGCCTTGAGCAACTGATTGATGGTGTGTACCCGTTCCGACTTGACGGCATACTGGGTGAGCAGTTCATCTTTCTTCTCGAGGCGCTGGTCGGCAGAGAGGTCGTGCTCGTTCTCCAGCTCTGCCAGCTGCGAGGTGATGTCGGGCAAGACAAACAACGTCGGGTCGGAAGAGTCGCCGGTGATGAGGTCGATGCCCTTGTCGGTCAGGTCGACACTGTTCAGCTTCTCGTCGATAACGAAATAGAGCGGGTCGGTAGCCTCGTGCATGCGTTTGTTGTTCTGCTCCATCTATATCTCCTCCGTCTTGAGCATACCGGCTTTGATGCCTTGTTCACTCAGGTACTTGATGAGCGGTTTGTTCTTGGGCAGCGCCTTATGGCTGCGGAACAAAGACAGGAAGCCCTCTTCGTTCTCCTTCTTGTCTTCGGAACCGATGAGGCGTCGGGCTTCCGACAGGTATTGCGTGGCAAGTTTGCGCTGTGCATCCACCAGCTTCTCCACCAGCGGT
>JAISGR010000048.1 GCA_031262995.1 Prevotellaceae bacterium
GTTGACCAAGGGCGCCACCGTGATGTCGAACGCCCCGTCGGTGGCACGCGACACCTCCATGCTGCGGCGGAAGATGTAGGCGAACAGGGTGTCGACCGTTACCTCTTCGTTGCGGTTGACGCGGCTGATGACCGACTGTTGGTTGAACGTCGAGAGCGAGCGGTCGACGCGGCGCAGCTCGCCTTCTATCGTGTCGCGCAGGTTGCCGTCGTACTGGTAGGTGATTTTATAAAACGTGCCGAACACCTTTCCCCCTACCGTGGTATAGGGAACGGCGCTCCGGTGGCGGGCAATAATCCAGACGGATGCCAGCAGCAGCAAGCCCACCCAGAGGAAATTTCGTGATGTACGCTTTGTCATATTCATAAGGATAAGGGTTCATATTCATAAGGATAAGGGTTCAACTTCATAAGGATATGGGTTCAACCTTGGAGAAACAAGTGTTCGATGAGTATCTTGATGCCAATCAGAATCAGGATGACTCCGCCCCACAACTCGGCTTTCAATCGCCGTGCAAAGCCGCAGCCGAAGCGAACGCCTAACCACAACCCCGCTATCGACATCACGAACGACACAAAGCCGATGATGGTGACCGACGGCACAATCTCCGAGCAGTGTCTGATGCCCAGGAAGGCGAACGACACGCCCACTGCCAGTGCGTCGATGCTGGTGGCGACCGCCAGCGCCAGCACCACCTTGAGGTTGCGCGGGTCTTGCGGATGCTTGCACTCCTCTTCGCGGTATGATTCGTGTATCATGCGTCCGCCCAGAAATGCCAGGATGACGAATGCCAGCCAGTGGTCAATCTCTTCGATGAGGTGGCTGAAGGTGGTGGCAGCCAGCCAGCCCAACAGCGGCATGAGTGCCTGAAACAGCCCGAAGACAAATGCCATCCGCAGCATGGGGCGCCCATACAGCCGTTTGAGCAGCAAGCCGCCCGCAATGGAGACGGCAAAGCAATCCATGGCAAGTCCCACGGCAATAACCCAGATTTCTAATGTAGTCATTCTTGCGTTGTATCAGCTCAGATTATCATTGTGAATTTATAGCGGCAGCAGGTAGGTGATGGTATAGCTCACTCCCATGGTGTTGGAGGCGAAGCGCCCGAAGCCGGGCACATACCACGGGTCGCCGTTGGTGCCGCCGGAGGAGGAGAGGCGGTACTTCATGCGTATTCCCCACCCCATGTAGAGGGACTTCCAGATGCGGGCGCGGATGCCGCCGTATATCTCCAACCAGTGCATCGACCCCTTCATGCGGTGGTCGAAGGGTGGAGTGGCATCGCCCCACACATTGTCGGGCAGGTTGGGATTGCTGTCGGCGGAAAGGGAAGTGCCATCGGCGGAGACGGAAGTGTCGTCAGCTGAGACGGAAGTGATGTGATAGCTGAACGGGCTGAAGGCATAGCGCGCACCGATAAAGAAGTAGTTCTTGAAGTTCTTCTTGTAGAGGATGTTGTAGTTGAGACCGATGCGGAAGTAGGGTGCCGAGCTTTGGTAGTGCGTACCGTTGTCGGCAGTGGCGTTGGTGGTGCCGTAGCCTGCCTCCAGCACGGGGAAGAAGCGGTTCTTCAGGTTGACATCTATCGCCACCTCCGAGCTGAGGAAGTCGCTACCGAGCACTTTCCCGCCGATGCCCCACAGGTCGACCCCTATCGTTGTGCCGTTGTAGAGCGTGAAGTAGGGGGCAGCGTCGGCTTTTTCGGCTTGCAACGGTTTGCCGTTCTCTTCCTGCTGCGCTTGTGCACGGAGCGGTGCGAGAAGCGTCAGGCTTACGAACAGGCTAATAAAAGAGTTGCAGATTTTCTGTTCCATAGATGTCGGGCGCGGATTTTGGTATGGCGATGGAATCGAGGCGGTGACGGGTGTACGAGGTGGCGGTGATGAGCTGTTTCATCTGGTAGCCGCAGGTCATTGACAGGAAGTAGGGGGTGTTGGTTTGGAAAATGACAATCGTGTCGCGCAGGTCGTCGTTCTCCGCGTCATAGTGCAGCACCCATGCGGTGGAGTCGGCGGTATAGCGCAACGGCAGCGACATGCTTTTCACCTTGGTCTCGCGGTTGATGAGCACCGTGTCGGAGCCGAACACGGTCACGGTGAGCCAGTCGAGCGTATCTTTCTGTACCTCGCCTGCCTCGTTGAGGGTGTAGAAGAAGCTGTTCGTCATGGGGCGACCGTTGAGTGAGCAGTCCTCCTCTTCGCCGCACGCCGTGGGGAGCAGGAAGACAAGGGCAATCAGGAGTATCTTCGCTATCTGGTACTTGTTCCGTTCGGTCGACGAACGTGCCACCATCTCGCCAATGAAGCCTCCGAGGAAGAGCAGCGTTCCGATAATCATGGCGGTGAGCGACAGGAAGAAGTAGGGGGAGTCGGTCACTAACCGGTAAGGCATCCCGTTGTACATGTTGTATAGCTTGGTGGCGCCCACCACGATGACGGAGATAAATCCCAGGATGAACATCAGCGAGCCGAGCAGTCCGAAGAAGTGCATCGGTCGCTTGCCGAACGTGGACAGGAACCACAGCGTAATCAAGTCTAAGTAGCCGTTGAAGAAGCGGTTCCATCCGCCGAACTTGGTCTTTCCGTATTTGCGTGCCTGGTGGTGTACCGCTTGCTCGCCAATCTTGGTAAAGCCGGCGTTCTTGGCAATGTAGGGGATGTATCGGTGCATCTCGCCGTAGACCTCGATGTTTTTCACCACCTCTTTGCGGTAGGCTTTGAGTCCGCAATTGAAGTCGTGCAGGTTTCGGATGCCCGACACGCGGCGGGCAGTGGCGTTGAAGAGTTTGGTGGGAAGGGTTTTCGACAGGGGGTCGTAGCGTTTCTTTTTCCATCCCGACACGAGGTCATATCCCTCTTGTGTGATGAGGCGGTAGAGTTCGGGAATCTCGTCGGGGCTGTCTTGCAGGTCGGCATCCAGGGTGATAACCACGTCGCCTTGTGCCTGTTCGAATCCGCAGTAGAGTGCAGCCGATTTGCCGTAGTTGCGTCGGAACTTGATGCCGTGAATGTTGGAGGATGTGTTGCACAGTTGTTCTATCACTTGCCAGGAGTGGTCGGTACTGCCGTCGTTCACAAAAATCACTTCGTACGTGAAGCGGTTGGCATTCATCACCCGCGCAATCCACTCGCTGAGTTCGGGCAGTGATTCGGCTTCGTTGTATAAAGGAATGACAACTGAAATATCCATTCAAACAATGATAAGTTGGTTTTAAAGAATGGGCGCAAAGGTAAAAATAATATTGCTTGCCGACCTGCTATTCTTGTTAAAGATGAAAAAACTGAGCAGGCGTTGTTGCGTAATTGATTGTTTTATCTACCTTTGCAGCCGCAACAACAAACGGGTAAGTCCTACATCGGCCAGCTCCCTTCGAATCCTCCAGGGCTTGACGGCAGCAAAGGTAAGTCGGTCGTAGCGGCGTGATATAGTCAGCTTACCCACCCGCCTCTTTAGCTCAGTTGGCCAGAGCACGTGATTTGTAATCTCGGGGTCGTTGGTTCGAATCCGACAAGAGGCTCGAAACAAGTTAGTACAAACACATTAAAACAC
>JAISGR010000062.1 GCA_031262995.1 Prevotellaceae bacterium
AATAAAGTTCCGGCAACCGCATCCCATGTAATCATCCTCTTTTTTATGCCTCGGGAGTAAGAAGCACCCACACTTTGTGGGTAGAGGTACCCACGGTTTGTGAGTAAAGGTACCCACGGCTTGCGAGTAGAGGTACCCCCGGTTTGTGGGTAGAGGTACTCCCGGTTTGTGGGTAGAGGTACTCCCGGTTTGTGGGTAGAGGTACTCCGGCTTCGGGAGTAGAGGTACTCCGGGTTCAGGAGTAGGGGTACTCCGGGTTCAGGAGTAGGGGTACTCCGGCTTCAGGAGTAGGAGTACTCCGGCTTCGGGAGTAAAAATTCCCTCATTGCATGGGGTGTAGTTGTCTGAATAAAGTCGGACAAAGGTAAACGAAAAGATTAATTCCCTTACCTTTGCGCCTACAAATCAGCTTATTTTTATTCATTTTATATGCTACTTCCTTATTTGCATCCCGATTTGACCGAAGCGGGAGTGGACGAAGCGGGCAGGGGATGCCTGGCAGGTGCGGTGTTTGCCGCTGCCGTGATTTTGCCTCCCGATTTTCGCAACGAGACGTTGAATGACTCCAAGCAACTGTCCGAGGCACAGCGCTATGCCCTGCGCGAAGTGATAGAGCGGGAGGCGCTGGCATGGGCGGTCGGCACAGCCTCGGCGGAGGAGATCGACCGCATCAATATCCTGAACGCCTCCATCCTGGCGATGCACCGTGCCGTCGACGGTCTCTCTGTTCGTCCGCAACACCTGCTTGTCGACGGCAATCGGTTCAAGCGTTACCGCGACGTGCCGCACACCACTATTATAAAAGGTGACGGCAAGTACCTCTCCATTGCCGCCGCCTCCGTGCTTGCCAAGACCTACCGCGACGATGCCATGTGCCGCCTGCACCGGGACTATCCGTCATACGACTGGCTGCACAACAAGGGCTATCCCACTGCCAAGCACCGGGCTGCCATTGCGCAATACGGGGTCACTCCCTGTCACCGCCTGACGTTCAACCTGACAGGCAGGGACAAACAACTGTCATTGGCGTTCGAAGACCCAACAAAACACAATACTCTTTAAAAAATAGTGCTATTTGCCATATCCATGTTGCAGAATTGACTACTTTTGCGCCCTGAATTACACAAATTAGCTATCAATATACACAAATTTTTATGCAAAGGTTAATTGACGAAATCGTTGCGCGTGCCAAATCCAACCGCCAACGCATTGTACTTCCCGAAGGAACGGAAGAACGTACCCTCAAAGCTGCCAATCAGGTGCTCACAGAGGGCATTGCCGACCTGATTCTGTTGGGCAACCCGTCGGAGATACACGCTTGCGCCAAAGAGTGGGGATTGGGCAACATCGAGAAAGCCACCATCATCGACCCCGAAGCGCATCCCCAAAAAGAGGCGTACGCCCAACTGCTGTGCGAGCTGCGCAAGAAGAAGGGCATGACCATCGACGAAGCCCGCAAGCTGGTGACCAACCCGCTCTATCTGGGCTGCCTGATGATTAAGAGTGGCGATGCCGACGGACAGCTTGCCGGCGCCCGCAACACCACGGGCGACGTGCTGCGCCCCGCACTGCAAATTATCAAGACCACACCGGGCATCACCTGCGTATCGGGCGCCATGATTATGCTCACCCATGCACCCGAATACGGCAAGAACGGCATCCTCGTGATGGGCGACGTTGCCGTCACTCCCGTTCCCGATGCCGAACAGCTGGCACAGATCGCCGTCTGCACCGCCCACACCGCCCGCGCCGTGGTAGGCGTAGACCCCAAGGTGGCGCTGCTCAGCTTCTCCACCAAAGGCTCTGCCAAGCACGAAGTGGTAGACAAGGTGATCGATGCCCTGCGCATTGCCAAAGAGATGGAACCCGACCTGGCTATCGACGGAGAGTTGCAAGCCGATGCCGCCTTGGTACCCGAAGTGGGCGCCAGCAAAGCCCCCGGCTCTGCCATTGCCGGACAAGCCAACGTGCTGGTAGTGCCCAGCCTCGAGGTAGGCAACATCTCCTACAAACTGGTACAGCGGTTGGGACATGCCGACGCCGTAGGTCCCATCCTGCAAGGCATCGCCCGTCCGGTAAACGACCTGTCGCGCGGCTGCTCCGTCGAGGATGTGTACCGCATGATAGCCATCACCGCCAACCAAGCCATCGCAGCCAAGAAATAAAGAACAAACTCATAACAACCAAGAAACCAATGAAGATACTGGTATTGAATTGCGGCAGCTCCTCCATCAAGTACAAGCTGTTCGAGATGACCCGCAAAGAGGTGATTGCCCAGGGAGGCATCGAGAAGATCGGGCTGCCCGGCTCATTCCTGAAACTGACCTTGCCCGACGGTGGGAAAAAGGTGCTGGAGAAAGAGATTACCGAACACACCGCCGGTGTGGAGTTTATCCTGCAAACCCTGATTCACCCCGAATACGGCGCCATCCGCTCGTTCGACGAGATTGACGCCGTGGGACACCGCATGGTGCACGCCGGCGAGAAGTTCAGCAAGTCGCAACTGCTCACCGGCGAGGTGCTCGAAGCCTTCCGCGCCTGCAACGACCTCGCTCCGCTGCACAACCCTGCCAACCTCAAAGGCGTGAACGCCATCGCCTCCATCCTGCCCGACGTGCCGCAAATCGGCGTGTTCGACACCGCCTTCCACCAAACCATGCCCAAGCATGCCTACCTCTACGCCATCCCCTACGCCATGTACGAGCAGTACGGCGTGCGCCGTTACGGTTTCCACGGCACCTCGCACCGCTATGTGGCTGCCCGGGTGTGCGAATACCTGGGCGTATCCCCCGAAGGCAAACGCATCATCACCTGCCACATCGGCAACGGCGGTTCGATTACTGCCATCAAGGACGGCAAGTGCGTCGACACCAGCATGGGACTGACTCCGCTCGAGGGCTTGATGATGGGCACACGCAGCGGCGACATCGACGCCGGCGCCGTGACCTACCTGATGGAGAAAGAGCAGTTGGACATCAACGGCATCTCCGACCTGCTCAACAAGAAGAGCGGCGTACTCGGCGTATGGGGCGTATCGAGCGACATGCGCGAGCTGGAAGCTGCCGTTGCCCGAAAAGAGCCGATGGCTATGCTCACCGAACAGATGTACTTCTACCGCATCAAGAAATACATCGGCGCCTATGCCGCCGTGCTGGGCGGCGTCGACATCATCGTCTTCACCGGAGGCGTAGGCGAGAACCAGGCAACATGCCGCTGGGGCGCCTGCGAAGGATTGGAATACATGGGCGTCAAGCTCGATGCCGGGAAGAACAAAGTGCGCGGCACCGAAGCCGTGATCTCTGCCGACGACGCACCCGTCAAGGTGGTCGTGATTCCTACCGACGAGGAGCTGATGATTGCGACCGACACCTACCGGCTGGTAGCGAAGTAACCCGCCCCCCCGACAAACAATTCACTTAAAATAATTCGAGATGAAAAGATTCACGTATTTATTCGTATTGTTGCTGCTGACCGCCGCAACGTATGCCCAACAGGCAAAGTATGTATTCTATTTCATCGGTGACGGCATGGGTGTCAATCAAGTCAACGCCACCGAGATGTACCTGGCTGCCTGCGAAGGGCGCATCGGAACAGAATCACTGCTCTTCACTACCTTCCCCGCGGTGGGAATCGCTACCACCTACTCGGCTTCCAACCCCATCACCGACTCGGCAGCTGCCGGAACAGCGCTCGCCACGGGTGTGAAGACCTACAACAGCGCCATCTCCGTGGATACGGACAAGCAAGAGCTGACTACCGTTGCCGAACGCGCCAAGCGCTCGGGCAGGAAAGTGGGTATCACCACCAGCGTCAGCGTAGACCACGCCACACCGGCTGCCTTCTATGCCCATCAGCCCAATCGGAAGATGTACTACGAGATTGCGTGCGGCATCCCCCAAGCAGGGTTCGACTTCTATGCCGGAGGCGGATTTCTCAGCCCCGACAAGAGCTACGACAAGCAGGACGCTCCTTCCGTCTACCCCATACTGGAGCAGGCAGGCTACACCATCGCCCGCGGACTGAACGACTTCAAAGCCAAGGAAGCCGCTGCCGGCAAGATGATTCTCATTCAGCCCGAAGGCGCCGACCCTGCCGGCATCCCTTACGCCATCGACCGCAAACCGGGTGACCTGACGCTGGCACAAATCACACAGAGCGCCATCAGCTTCCTCACCCAAGGACGCGACAAGGGATTCTTCCTCATGGTAGAGGGCGGAAGGATTGACTGGGCTTGCCACGACAACGACCCTGCCACGGTCATCAACGAGATCATCGACATGGACAACGCCGTCAAGGTGGCTTACGAGTTCTACAAGAAGCACCCCAAGGAGACACTCATTGTCATCACCGCCGACCACGAAACCGGCGGCTTGGGATTAGGCACCGACGACTACGAACTCAACCTGAAGGCGCTGTCGCACCAGAAGCTGTCCACCGAACAGCTCTCCATCGCCATCACCGACCTGCGAAAGAACCAACACGCCTCGTGGGAGAATGTCAAGGCATTGCTCGCCGAGCAGTTGGGCTTCTGGAAAGAGCTGCCCCTCACCTGGACGCAGGAACGTGCCTTGCGCGACGACTACGAAGAATCGTTTGTCGAGAACAAGGTGGTCTTTACCCAATCGCTCTACTCCAAGCTCGAACCGATAGCTGCCACCGCCAGGAAGATTATGAGCCGCATCGCCATGCTGGGCTGGACGACCGGCAGCCACACCGCCGGCTACGTACCGGTATATGCCATCGGCGCCGGCTCCAAACTCTTTGCCGGCAAGTACGACAACACGGAGATACCCAAACGCATCGCCAAAGCAGGGGGATATAAATAAAGGTAAACGCTCCCCATACCATAATAAAAGAGGGTGTGTCTCCGGCAGGCACACCCTCTTTCTGTTTCTCCGAGGCTGACAGAAGTTCTGTTCCGAGGCTAACAGAAGTTCTGTTCCGAGGCTAACAGAAGTTCTGTTCCGAGGCTAACAGAAGTTTTGTTCCGAGGCTGACAAAGGTTTTGTTCCGAGGCTGACAGAAGTTTTGTTCCGAGGCTCAATCAGGTAGCGCCCGATGTTCCGCTTCTCCTTGTCGAAGCTCACACCGACCTTTATCAGTTGGCGCCCGTCGAGGGTATAGGGCAGCAGGTACTCCCGCTCGTCTATCTGTTGCAAGGCGGCTTCGGCAGTATCGTTCAGTTTGAACTCGAAGAGGTAGATGTACTTGTCGGTCTTCACCACGGCATCGGCGCGACCGTGGGCGCTGCGCACTTCCGTTTGCACAAACTCGCACATCAGGGTAAGGATGACGTAGAAGATGGCTTGGTAGTGACGCTCGGTGTCGTCGCTCAGCTCATAAGACATGCCGGCAAAGAACACTTTCATGTGATGGAGAAAGCTGTCTACGTCGCCCGCCCTGAGCGCTTTGGCGAAGCCGGCAATATAAGCCGGCGTTTCACCTCTGCGGACTTGGGTATAATAGGGCGCCAAGAAGTTCATGAATCCGTAGCGCACCTCATCGTTGGGGAAGCCCAGCGTGTAGAGGCGAAACTCCCTGTCGTATCCCTGAATGGTGAGGTAGCCGCTCTGGTAGATCAGGGGGATGGGGTTGTCTTTTTGGGCGCGATACTCGGCAAAGTCGGAAGCTGCCATTTGAGTGCCGTCGACGAGTAGGCGCAGGTCGTAGTCGCTATTCGTGAGCAGATCGGCAAGGAAGGTGGGGGTGCCGGTCTGGAACCAGTAATCTTTCAGGTTGCCGTAGCCGAGCGCATTCAGTACGCTGAACGGGTTGAACATGCCCGGTGTATCGGGCGCAAAGTGATAGCCGTCGTACCGTTGCGTCATCTCGGCGACCGCTGCGTCGAAACTCAACTTTTGCTTCTTTGCCAGCGCCGCTATCTCCGGCTGGAACACTTGCAGCAGTTCCTCTTTCGTGATGCCGCAGAGGGTGGTGTATTGCTCCTCCATGCTGATATCGGAGAGCTGATTCAGGTCGCTGAACACAGTCACCTGCGCAAACTTGGTCACTCCGGTGATAAAGACGAAGCGCAGGTAATCGCCCGCACTCTTCAGCACGCCGTAGAAGGCTTTCAGTGCGCGACGCAGTTGGTCGCTCAGCTTGTCATTGAGCAGGTTAGCCAGCAACGGTTTGTCGTATTCGTCGACCAGCACGACGACGCGCTTGCCGGTCTGTTCGCAGGCACGTTTGATGACGTTGAAGAACCGGTCTTCCGGGGCATCTGTCTGCTCTTTGCCGACGTAGCGCTTTTCCCATTCGTCCAGGTGTCGGTTAAGAATCGCATGCAAGGCTTCCACATTGTTATAATCCTTGGCATTCAAGTCGAGATGCAACACCGGGTATTTCTCCCATTTCTCCTCCAATTGCTCGATGGCAAGTCCTTCGAACAGCTCCTTCCGTCCTTCGAAATAGGCTTTGAAGGCAGAGACGAGCAAGCTCTTCCCGAAGCGGCGCGGGCGGCTGAGGAAGTAGGGGATTTCCGTAGATGCCAGCTGATGTATCAAGGCTGTTTTATCTACATACAGACAGCCGCCGGTGCGCAGCACCTCAAACGACTGTATGCCGATCGGCAGTTTACGAATCTGTGCCATAATGCATTGTCTTTTAATGGTTATGGGGGCAAAGGTAGCGAAATTCAAACGACAATCGAATGCTTGCCGCATCATTCGTCCCGCGATATTTTGCCGGTTGTGGCAAAACATATACTTTTGCCGCCGGAAAGAGGCTTTCACCCAAGCAGTCTTTCCCAATTATTACGAGGGGTGCCCTAATACGACGGGCTGAGATCATACCCATAGCACCTGATCCGGGTAGTGCCGGCGAAGGGAACGGAAGAAAAGCTCCCCTTTTCTGTTTAATCATTAAAAACTGATTGCAATGAACAAACTTGCAACCGCGGCATGCCTGGCAATGGCGTTGCCGCTTGTCGGCGCACAAGCGCACGACACCGACAGCTTGCGGACAATCGACCTGCAAGCCGTCGAAGTCATCTCTACACGTGCCACGGGCAGTACACCCGTTGCCTACACCAACGTAACGCGGCAGCAGCTGAAGAAGCAGAACGTCGGGGTCGACATCCCCTACCTGCTCTCCTTCACGCCCTCCGTGCTCACCACCAGCGATGCCGGCGCAGGCATCGGATACACCGCCATCCGCATACGCGGAACCGACGCCAGCCGCATCAACGTCACCACCAACGGCATCCCGATGAACGATGCCGAAAGCAACTCCATCTACTGGGTCAACACGCCCGACCTGGCGTCATCGCTTCAGGATATTCAGATTCAGCGGGGGGCAGGCACGTCGACCAACGGCGCGGGCGCCTTCGGCGGAAGCATCAACCTGCAGACACAGGGCATCTCGCCCACGCCCTCCGCCGAGTTCTCAGGCTCATACGGCTCGTTCAACACGCACAAGGAGACGGTAAAGGCAAGCACCGGACTGCTCGGCAACCACTGGGGCGCAGACATCCGACTGTCCAACATCCACAGCGACGGATACCGCGACCGCGCCTTTGCCGACCTGAAGTCGTACTTCGTGCAGGCAGGCTATTACGACGACCGCGGCTCCCTCAAGTTCATCACCTTCGGAGGCAAAGAGGAGACCTACCACGCATGGGACGGCATCGACAAAGAGACGCTCCAGAACGACCGCACCTACAACCCCAATGGCGTCATCGAAGATGAGAACGGCAACCCGACAGGCTTCTACGACAACCCGATAGACCTCTACCGACAGACGCACTACCAGCTGCTCTGGAACCGACAGCTCTCCGCCGCCTGGCACCTGAACGCGGCGCTCCACTACACCGACGGCTACGGCTACTACGAGGAGTACAAGAACCGGCGCACCCTGACCGAGTATGGATTGACACCCTACGTAGCCCACGGCGAGACAGTGACCCGAAGCAACCTCATCCGCCGCAAGCTCGTCAAGAGCGGCTTCGGAGGCGCCATCTTCGCAGTCGATTACAAGGGCGACCGCCTCGCGGCAAGCATCGGCGGCGCAGCCAGCTACTACGAGAACACGCACCGCGGACGGGTGATGTGGGTGAAGAACTACCTGGGCAACCTCGACCCCGACCACACCTACTACCGCAACACGGGCAAGAAGGACGACGCCAACCTCTACGCCAAAGCCAACTACGCCGTGGTCGGCGGGCTGTCGCTCTATGCCGACCTGCAACTGCGGCACGTGCGCTACCGCATTGCCGGCACCGGCGACCAGTGGGACTGGCGCGTCGACGCCCCGCAGCAGTTGGCTGTCGACCAGTCGTTCACCTTTTTCAACCCCAAAGCCGGCGCCTTCTGGCACATCGACAGCCGACACACCGCTTATGCCTCGTTCAGCGTAGCACACAAGGAGCCGACCCGCAACAACTACACCGACAACCTGCTCGAAGCACATCCGCGCGCCGAACGGATGTTCGACTATGAAGCCGGATATACCTTCCGCAACCGCCGCTTCCACGCCGGCGCCAACCTCTACCTGATGGATTACGACAACCAGCTCGTGCTGACCGGCGCGCTCAACGAGATCGGCGAACCCGTCACTGCCAACGTCAAGGAGAGCTACCGCATGGGTGTGGAGCTGACGGCAGGCGTGCAAATCATCCCCACCCTGCGCTGGGACGTCAACGCCACGTGGAGCCGCAACCGCGTCAAGCTCGACACGGGCAGCGTGCCCATCGCCTTCTCGCCCGACTTCATGGCAAACAGCCTCATCGCCTTCGATCGGAACGGATGGAGCGCCTCGCTGCAATCGCAATACGTGGGCAAGCAGTTCCTCAGCAACGAGAACGACCGCACCTGTATGCTCGACGCGTGGTTCGTCAGCCACCTGAACCTCGCCTACACCTTCACCCTGAAGGGCATCAGGAGCCTCACCGCCGGCGTCACCGTCTACAACCTCTTCGACGAGAAGTACGAGAGCAACGGCTATGCCTCCGACGGCTATGCCGCCTACTACCCCAACGCAGGCATCAACGCGCTGGCACACCTCACCCTTACCTTCTGACCGTCATGGAAGATATGGACATCAGCCGGCACGCACTCGAGATACTCGGCACGCTCACAGGCATCGCCTACCTCTGGTTGGAGTATCGCGCCAGCATTTACCTCTGGATAGCGGGCATCATCATGCCTGCTATCTACATCTTTGTCTACTATGAGGCGGGATTGTATGCCGACTTCGGCATCAATGTCTACTACTTGGCGGCAGCGGTCTACGGCTGGTGGGTGTGGAAGTACGGCGGCAGACGCCGGCAGGCGATACAGCCCGCCGACCGGCAAACGCCCGAGCTGCCCATCAGCTCCATGCCTGCCCGCTATTACGCGGCGCTGCTCCCCGTCACGGCGGCGCTCTTCGCCGCCATCTGCTACATACTGATGCGGTTCACCGACAGCACGGTACCCGTGCTCGATGCGTTCACCACCGCCCTCAGCATCGCCGCGATGTGGATGCTGGCGCGCAAGTACGTCGAGCAGTGGTGGGTGTGGGTGGTAGTCGACGTGGTGAGCGCGGGGCTGTATGTCTACAAGGAGCTGTACCCCACCGCCGCGCTCTATGCGCTCTATGCCGTCATTGCCCTCTTCGGCTTCCGGAAATGGAAACGGATGATGGGGCACAGTAGTTAATCATTGATTCGGTCTTTGCCGACCGTTGCTTCAGAAGCGGAAGAAGTGCTTCGCATTGTAATAGCTGATGTCTTCGACCATCTGGTTGACACGTGCCATCTCGGAGACGGGTATCTCGCCGTTCTCGACGTCGCGTCCGAGCAGGTTGCAGAGCGTGCGGCGGAAATATTCGTGCCGTGGATAGGAGAGAAACGAGCGCGAATCGGTGAGCATGCCCACGAAGCGGCTCAGCAAGCCCAGCACGGAGAGGGCGTTCATCTGCTTCTCCATGCCGTCTTTCTGGTCGAGGAACCACCAGCCCGAGCCGAACTGTATCTTGCCCGCCACGGTGCCGTCCTGGAAGTTGCCCACCATGGTGGCGATCATTTCGTTGGCGCAGGGATTGAGGTTGTAGAGGATGGTCTTCGTGAGCTTGCCGGCGCTGTTGAGGCGGTCGAGGAACTTGGAGAGCGCCTTGGCAGTGCTGAACTCGCCGATGGAGTCGAAGCCGGTATCGGCGCCCACCAAGCCGAACATCTTGCTGTTGTTGTTGCGGAGGGTGCCGTAGTGGAACTGCTGCGTCCACCCTTTCTCCCAGTCCATCTCGCCGAAGAGCACGAGCATGGCAGACTTGAATTGGAGTATCTCCCCGCTGCGCAACGCCGTGCCGCCATAGACCTTGTTGAAGATGGCGCGGATTTCGGCGTCGGTGTAGGCTTCGGCGTAGAACTCCTCGATGCCGTGGTCGGAGAGCTTGCAGCCCTGCTCGGCAAAGAAGTCGTGCCGGCGGCGCAGGGCAGCTACCATGTCGTCGAACGAGCGGATGGTGACGCCGCTCACCTGTGCGAGCTGCTCCATGTAAGCGCGGAAGTCGGCAGGCACCTCCACCGCCATTGCCTTGTCGGGGCGCCAGGTGGGGAGCATCTTGATTTCGAAGCCGCTGTTGCGGGTGGCGATGTGATGCTCGAGCGAGTCGACAGGGTCGTCGGTGGTGCACACCGCCTCTACGCGGTAGCGGCGCATCATGCCGCGGGCGGAATATTCGGGCAGCGCCAGCTTGGCGTTGCATTCGTCGTAAATCTCGCGGGCAGTCGAGGGGTTGAGTATTTTGTCGATGCCGAAAGCGGTCTTCAGCTCCAGGTGTGTCCAGTGGTAGAGCGGGTTGCGCAGCGTGTAGGGCACGGTCTCCGCCCATTTCTCGAACTTCTCCCAATCGGTGGTCTCCTTGCCGGTGCAGTAGCGCTCGTCGATGCCGTTGGTACGCATCGCCCGCCATTTGTAGTGATCGCCGCCCAGCCACACCTCGGTCAGCGACTTGAACTGATAGTCGTCCGCCACCATCCGGGGGCTGAGGTGACAGTGATAGTCGATAATCGGCAGCTTCGCCGCATGTTCGTGGTACAGCTTCTGCGCAGTCTCCGTCTGCAACAAGAAGTGCTTGTCCATAAAGTTCTTCATTTTTTATCTTGTTTGAATGGTGAATACCGGTTATGCTTTATTAACTGTTAACGTACACAAAAGTAGCCCCTTTCACCGGCAGCGCCAAATAATCACTATCTTCGCGCCATATATTTGAAATCTTTAAGCTTTACAGCAGAAACAAGCTAACCAAAAAGATGAAAGCAATGAAAGCACTTGACAAGCAAACGGCTCCCAAGGCACAACGCCCGGAGCGCATCATTCAGTTCGGCGAAGGCAATTTCCTCCGCGCCTTTGCCGACTGGATTGTCTACAACATGAATGAGCGGACAGATTTCAACAGCAGCGTGGTGGTGGTTCAGCCCATCGAAAAGGGAATGGTCGACCGTCTCAATGCGCAGGACAACCTCTATCACGTCAACCTGCAAGGGCTGGACAAGGGCGAAGCGGTGAATAGCCTCACGCTCATCGACGTCATCAGCCGCTCACTCAATCCTTACACGCAGTACGAGGCGTTCATGCAGCTGGCAATGCAGCCCGAGATGCGCTTCGTCATCTCCAACACCACCGAAGCGGGCATCGCCTTCGACCCCGCCTGCCGCCTGACCGACGCGCCCGCCTCGTCGTACCCGGGCAAGCTCACGCAGCTGCTCTATCGCCGCTACCAAGCCTTCGGCGGCGACACGAGCAAGGGACTGCTCATCTTCCCCTGCGAGCTGATTTTCCTCAACGGGCACAAGCTCAAGGAGACCATCTACCAATACATCGAGCTGTGGCAGCTGGGCGAGGCGTTCAAGCGCTGGTTCACCGAAGCCTGCGGCGTATATGCCACGCTGGTCGACCGCATCGTGCCGGGCTTCCCGCGCAAGGAGATTGCCGCCATCAAGGAGCAGCTGCAATACGACGACAACCTGGTGGTGCAAGCCGAAGTGTTCCACCTCTGGGTGATCGAAGCGCCGCAAAGCGTTGCCGACGAGTTCCCTGCCCACAAGGCGGGGCTGAACGTGCTGTTCGTCCCCTCCGAAGCGCCCTACCACGAGCGCAAGGTGACGCTGCTCAACGGTCCGCACACCGTGCTCTCGCCCGTAGCCTACCTGTCGGGCGTCGACATCGTGCGCGACGCCTGCCAACATCCCGTCATCGGGAAGTATATCCACCGCGTGATGTTCGACGAGCTGATGCAGACGCTCAACCTGCCCCCGGAGGAGCTGAAGCAGTTCGCCCAAGCTGTGCTCGACCGCTTCAACAACCCCTTTGTCGACCACGCCGTGACCAGCATCATGCTCAACTCCTTCCCCAAATACCAAACGCGCGACCTGCCCGGCTTGAAGACCTACCTGCAACGCAAGGGCGTGCTGCCGCAGGGCTTGGTGCTGGGACTGGCTGCCATCATCACCTATTATAAAGGGGGTACGCGCGCCGACGGTGCGCCCATTGCGCCCAACGATGCACCCGAGATCATGCAGCTGCTCACCGA
>JAISGR010000102.1 GCA_031262995.1 Prevotellaceae bacterium
TCGGAAGACGCATCGTCTTCCCCTCGGAAGACGCATCGTCTTCCCCTCGGAAGACGCATCGTCTTCCCCTCGAAAGACGCACCGTCTTCCCCTCGAAAGACGCACCGTCTTCCCCTCGGAAGACGAACCGTCTTCGCCTCGGAAGACGAGGTATTTCAAAATGTTTCTCCCGAAAGGCGCCTTGTCTATTAAATAATATATGTACTTTTGCCGCCAATACGCAATATACCGGGTCGTTAACCGTTACTGAGACAGAATATGAAAGTCATTCATGCTAATTATTATTTGAACAATAACCCTTTATGTGATCCAATGAATCGTATGTTGAAACGAGCCTTTGATGTCGCATTCTCTATCCTTGTGCTGGTATTCGTCTTTCCGCCGGCATTCCTGCTCATCGGCATTGCCATCAAGTGCACCATGCCGGGAGCGATTATCTTCAGTCAGAAACGTACCGGTAAGAACGGCAAAGAGTTTATCTGCTATAAATTCCGCACCATGGTGCCCAACAGTGAATCCGATATGCTGCAAGCCCACGACAACGACATGCGCATCACCCGGCTGGGACGCCTGCTGCGCCGCACCAGCTTGGACGAACTGCCCCAGTTCTGGAATGTGCTGTGCGGCGATATGTCCGTAGTGGGACCCCGTCCGCACATGATAGCACATACCAATCTTTACAGCCCCCTTATACCCTATTATAGTAGGCGGCTGGAAGTCAAACCGGGTCTCACCGGTTGGGCGCAAGTGCACAACCTGCGGGGGGAGACCTACAATTCGGAAAAGATGCGCAAGCGGGTGAAATACGACCTGTGGTACATACAGAACTGGTCGTTCAGCCTCGACTTGCAGACCATCTGGATGACCGTCGACATGATGATTTCCGAACTTGTAACCTTCGGCAGGGAAGAGTCAATCCGGCAGCGCAGCTTCTCCCCCCGACTCACCGGCGAGGAGGTGCATCGGTGTTCGGTGTAAAGCACTTCATATTCCTTATTCTTCTGATACCCTGCTGCACGGCAACAGGACAATCCGTGTCGACCGCTGCCGAATTCGGCACATCGGTACATACCGGCAACCATACCCCGCTGTGGCTGGCAAGCAACCGGCACGGGCTTTCTTCACTGCGCAACTCCGGCTATCTGCGGGGAGCGGTTTTCTACAAAGATACCCTCCGCACCTGGCAATGGCGGGCTGCATTGGATGTGGCGGCAACTGCCGGATTCACGGCTGCCTTTGTGGTTCAGCAGGCTTATATCGACCTGCAATACCGCCGGATACGCCTGTCGGCAGGGAGCAGAGAGCATGATTCGCCGTTGCTCAACCAAACGCTGAGCAGCGGCGGACTGACCTGGTCGGGCAATGCACGCCCCATTCCGCAGGTGCGCATCGAGACTGCCGACTATGTACAGCTGAGCCGGCGGTTGGCGCTGAAAGCCGAGCTTGCCTACGGCTGGATGACCGACAATCGCTATCAACGCCGACAGGCAGGGGCGGGATTCAGCTATACCAAGCATGTCAAGTACCACCACAAGGCACTCTTTGCCCGCATCGGCATTCCGCAGGGACGGTGGCAGATGGACATCGGCATGACGATGGATGTGCAGTTCGGCGGGTACAAACTCAACGACGACGGCAACGGATTCACAGACCTGGGCAATGGCATCGGCGACTATCTCAGGGTGCTTGTCCCCTCGGCAGGCAACAAAAGCAAAGACATTGGCGAGCAGATGTTCTATCAGGGCAATGCCCTGGGCAGCGAACACCTCAGACTCACTTACCGACTGCCCCGCCACCAGTTCGGCATCTATCTGGAGAACTTCTACGACGACTTCAGCGGCATGGGCAAGCTCAACGGCTTCGACGGACTGTGGGGCATCGAGTATCAATCCCGCCAACCGCAACTGCTGAGCGGCGTGGTGCTGGAATACTACCAGACAACCAACCAGAGCGGCCCGCTGCACGGCTTGGACTACACATCGGTGCACAACACCGGCGGCGCCGACGATTATTACAACAATTTCCTCTATCCGGGCTGGGCGCATTGGGGCATGACGATGGCAAATCCCCTGATCGCTTCGCCCATCTATAACAGCAACGGCGACATGACCTTTCTCTATAACCGCGTGAAAGCGTTTCACCTGGGCTTCACGGGCAACATCACACGGGAGTGGAAGTATGTCGCCAAAATATCATTTAACAAAACTTATGGAACTCCTTTTCGCCCGACATCACGTATCTTGCAAAATTTATCTACTTTTGCGTCAATTTATTACAACCCCGCCCGCTGGAAAGGCTGGATGTTCTCGCTGGCAGTGGCAACCGACAGCGGGAGGATATACGGCAATAACGCGGGAAGCTTGTTGAACATACATAAAACTTTTTGAGCAAATGAATTACGTACAGACAGAAATAGACGGCGTATGGGTGATCGAACCTGTCGCTTTTCGCGACGCGCGCGGCTATTTCATGGAAGCATTCAAGGAAGAGGAGTTTCGGACACACATCGGCGATGTGCATTTCATACAGGACAACGAATCCAAATCATCGTTCGGCGTATTGCGCGGACTGCACTACCAGCAGGGCGAACACAGCCAGGCGAAATTGGTCAGGGTGATACGCGGACGGGTGCTGGATGTAGCGGTCGACCTGCGCCGCGATTCTCCCACTTTCGGTCGTTCCGTCAGTATCGAACTGAGCGAAGAGAATCAGCGCCAGTTCTTCATTCCCCGCGGCTTTGCACACGGTTTCCTCGTATTGAGCGACGAAGCGGTGTTTGTCTACAAGGTGGACAATGCGTATCATCCGCAGTCGGAGGCTACTCTGCGCTACAATGACCCTGTTATCGGCATTGACTGGCCTGTCGGAGAAGAGCAGCTGCTGCTCTCGGAAAAAGACAAGCATGCCCCCCTGTTCGATAGAGAAGCATGTTATTTCTGAGCATCCCCAAGCATTGAGAACTTAAAAAACCAAATATACAAGATGAATATAGCCATTGTAGGTACCGGTTACGTAGGACTGGTAAGCGGAACTTGTTTCGCAGAGATTGGCGTCAACGTGGTATGCGTAGATACCAACAAAGAGAAAATAGAAGCCTTGCAGAAGGGCATCATCCCCATCTATGAGAGTGGACTGGAAGAGATGGTGACACGCAACGTCAAGGCAGGTCGCCTCAGCTTCACCACCTCGCTGGAGTCATGCCTGAACGATGTGGAAGTGGTGTTCAGCGCCGTAGGTACGCCACCCGACGAGGATGGCAGCGCCGACCTGAGCTATGTACTGGAGGTGGCGCGTACCATCGGTCGCAACATGCAGCAGTACGTGCTGGTCGTGACCAAGAGCACCGTACCCGTAGGCACGGCAAAGAAAGTACGCGCAGCCATTCAGGAGGAATTGGACAAGCGGGGCGTCGACTTGGAGTTCGACGTCGCATCCAATCCGGAGTTCCTCAAGGAGGGTACCGCCATCAAGGACTTTATGAGTCCCGACCGCGTTGTGGTGGGTGTCGAGTCCGAACGGGCGGAGAAGCTGATGAGCACCCTGTACAAACCCTTCTTGCTGAACAATTTCCGTGTCATCTTCATGGATATACCCTCTGCCGAAATGACGAAGTACGCCGCCAACTCCATGCTGGCTACCCGCATCAGCTTCATGAACGACATTGCCAACCTGTGCGAGCTGGTGGGCGCCGACGTCAACATGGTGCGTAGCGGCATCGGTTCGGACACCCGCATCGGTAGGAAGTTCCTCTATCCGGGCATCGGCTACGGAGGCTCCTGTTTCCCCAAGGATGTCAAGGCGCTCATCAAGACAGCCCAACAGAACGGCTATCCCATGCGTGTGCTGCAAGCTGTGGAAGAGGTGAACGAGGCGCAGAAGAGCATCCTGTTCGACAAGCTTGCCAACCACTTCGGCAATGACCTGACCGGCAAAACCATCGCCTTGTGGGGATTGGCTTTCAAGCCCGACACCGACGACATGCGCGAGGCGCCGGCGCTGATACTGACCGACATGTTGCTGAAAGCCGGTTGCAAGGTTCGTGCCTACGACCCTGCCGCGATGGAAGAGTGTCGCCGCCGCATCGGCAACTCGGTGTATTACGCCACCGACATGTACGATGCTGCCCTTGATGCCGACGCCTTGCTGCTGGTTACGGAGTGGAAAGAGTTCCGCCTGCCGTCGTGGGCAGTCGTCAAGAAAACGATGGAGCAGCCCGTAGTGCTCGACGGACGGAATATCTATGAGAAGAAAGAGATGGAAGAGCAGGGATTCACTTACTATTGCATCGGAAAGTAATCGCGGAAATAATTGCGGAAGTAACGCCGACGCGCTAAAGCGTCAGATACCCCTGCATAACAGCATATATCGTCAGCCCGGCTACCGACTTGATACCCAATTTCTCCGTGATGTTCTTGCGGTGCGAGATAACGGTAGTCAGGCTGATGTTGAGCCGTTCGGCAATCTCTTTGTTGAGCAGTCCGCTGGTGACGAGCATGAGCACTTCGACTTCGCGCGGAGTGAGATCGTGCCCGTTTTCTTTATGGGGATGCGGCAGGGTGGGGGGATGCGGATGTCCGTGCCCGTGCTGATGTCCCATCTGGTGCAGATAGAGGATGTTCTTCGCCAGTTTCTGCTCGTCCTGAAAAATATCGAGGGTGATGATGCCCGACAGCGAAGGTTGACTGTTGCCGTTGGCAAGAACAATGGTGCGGTACTTGCGCTCCAGAAAGAATGTGGTGTGCTCAAAGTAAATTTGTGCCGCCACAAAGTAGTGCACATACATGTCGGGCGTGTCGTCCGTGAGTTGTTCAAAAGAATGGAAGACACGGATAACAGCTTGCGGAATAATCTCTTCGAGCAAACTTTCCAACCCCATGCACGACAGGGTATTGGGGTCTATAATAGCAATTTCGGGAATCATACGCCGGCAAATGTATAGATAATCTTGTATATTTGCGCGAATTATTGATAGAATAATAGATATGTTTGAGAATCTGCAACCCTACAAAATTATTCTCGCTTCCGGCTCTCCCCGCCGTCGCGAGTTGATGTCCGGCTTGGGCATCGATTACGAAGTACGCATCCTGCCCCATGTGGACGAATCTTATCCCGATACCTTGCAGGGAGGGGATATACCGCTCTATATAGCCAAAGAGAAAGCCGATGCATACATCCCGCTGATGCAGCCCGAAGAGCTGATTATTACTGCCGATACCATTGTGTGGCTCGACGGGGAGGTGCTTGGCAAGCCTGTCAACCGCGACGATGCCGTGCAAATGTTGCGTGCCCTGTCGGGACGCACACACGAAGTGTTCACCGGCGTCTGTCTCACCACATCGGCATGGCAACGCACCTTCACCGTGCGCACCGAAGTGCGTTTCGCCGTGTTGAGCGAGGCGGAAATCGACTATTATGTCGATAAATATCAACCGATGGACAAGGCAGGAGCCTACGGCGTACAGGAATGGATAGGGTTTATCGGCGTGGAGCACATCTCCGGAAGCTACTATAACATCATGGGACTTCCCGTACAGCGGCTGTATCGGGAATTATTGCTGGTCGGGTAAGCTCAAATCAAATCGAGCATCAACGGGATGGCATCCTTATCAATGCCTTGCCGGGTAAGCGTGGATTGATCTTTCCCGAAGAACATCAGGAAGGTATCTCTATCCTCGCACAGCGCCAAGGCTTTGCCGTAATGGCGTATGGCATGTTCCGTATCTTTCATCACCCAAGCCGTATGTCCGGCATTGAGGTAGTCCGACATGGAGGGTTTGTCTGCTGCCAGCAGTTTGAGGTAATACTTCTTCGCCTGTTCGTGCTTGCCGCTTATCAATGAGCACCAGGCAATTCCCCGCCATGCCTTCGGATTGTTCTCATCGAGAAATTCCAGCTTGAAGAAGTACTTCAGGGCTTCCTGCGGCTGTCCCGTTTCGGTATAGCAGTTTCCCAGCTGAAGGGTCACGTTCCGATTGTCGGGTTCGACGGCTTCCACGCGGTGATAAGCCTCTATGGCAGGTCGGTACCGTTTCAACAGGCGGTAACAGGCGGCAATGTGGCGCATTGTCCAGAGGTTGTCTGTCGAGATGGCATCGGCATACTTGTAGCGGTTCAATGCCTCTTCGTACCGTTTCTCTTTCTGCAAGCAGTAACCCGACTTTTGATAGACCTCCACGATAGCCGCCTGCGGCAGCGTTTTACTGTTCAGCAGCAGATTGTACAGATTGGATGCTTCCTCGGTACGCTCCTTTTGGAACAGGAAGTCGGCAATGCTTTTCAAGTCTTCGGCTTCAAACATCTCCTTCAGCAGGGCAAGGCGGTGCAGCTCTATCCGTTTATCGAAGATGCCGAATGCCTCCGAATGGAAGTTGCTTACGGTGAAGAAGCGGTACAGGTCGTGTATATACTGACTTCGAATGCCGGATACGTCGGCTTTGGATGCCGGGTCATTGTACATCTCGTTGTCTGCTTCCGGTATTTGAGACAGGATGGCATTTTGCTGACCTTTGGTTGCCAGATGGATCGTGAGGCAGAACGAGTATTTATCGCTGTTGCTGAACCTGCCCATCATTAAAAGCCGGTAGAGTGCGTTCTTCATCAAGTCGGGCGACTGGCTGAACAGGTCGTACACGTTGGGGTCTATCGGGTCGAACATATAGAGCCAGTTTTGGGGTTGCCGAAAGAAGGGATGGTTTTTCATCTGGTTGAATGCACTCAGGTAGATGTCGCCGCCAGCCAGATGCACTTCGGTCATCTCGCGCATCTTATCGGTCAGTTCGGGGTCGAAAGTCGATTCCCAATCGGGGTTGATGTCATTGTCTTCGGGGTCTTCCTGCTCCATGTTGCGTATCTTCTGGGCGGTTTTAAGTACTGCGGGCACAATCTCGTCGTTCATGATGCGTTCAATCTTTTTGGCTTCCTGACTGTATAGCAACTGAATGTATATGTCGGTCAGCAATTTGGAGTCGAACATCAGGCTGATCCGGGCGTTAATCTCGGGATAGAGTTCAATGCGGGTGGGATGGCGGTCAATGATGAGTATCAATCCGATGTATGCGCGTTGGGCTACCTCCTCGCAGGGGGATAGGGTTGCCTCTAACAGAAACCTCACTTTGTGTTCGTCGAAGCATTCCATCACACTGAGCGTTGCGGCGCTGACAAGGAGGCTGAGATCGGTTTCTCTTATCGGCTCTGTCAGAAATTGCAGGGCATACTGCTCTTCGTCGGTACTCCATGCGTCATTACACCAGGCGTTGATAAACATTGCCGCGATGGTAAGCCCGTGTTTTACCTGTATCTCGCGCAAATCAGGATACTCCTTCGGCGGAAGCGTGTCCGGATGTACCGGAAACTTTATATCCCGCAGGAACTGTAGGGAGATGTTGAGAGAGTAAGCTTGCGCGAGTTCGTTTTTGTAACGATACCTGTGGTAGTAGTTGTCGACAAATTCGTCCAGCAGATTGATGCGTGCGTGCTCTGCCAGTTCGTAGGCTTTGGCAAGCAGTTGCAGGTACAGGTGGTGTCGTTCGGGGTCTTTCACTCCTTGTCGCATATACTGCAACATATATTGATAGGAGATTTTCAGCTCTTCCAGTTTAGGCAGGTAGCTTTTGAGTGTCCCACTGTGCAGGAATCCTTCTATTTGGGCAAAGGCTTCGTTCAGCCGCTTGGCGTCCAGCAAACGGGTGATGGCTCGATATTGTTGGTTAATAACGTCTTTTGTCATTTCTATATTCCTTATATGTCTTTAGATAGCTTCTTTTTCTGTTTCTGATTTTATTGGTTAGTCACATCCCAGTTACATGAAATTACTTCCCTGCCTCTTGTTCCAATTCTTCAATAGTTGGCAATGTGCCTTTGAAGTCGGCAGGGTACAATTTGGATAGCTCATACTCTGATATACCAATAGGCTGGCTGCTGGACTCCAATGCGTATTGCGCCAATACATTGTCCTTTGTTTTGCAAATTAAGATTCCGATGGTCGGATTATCTGTTTCAGTACGAAGGATGTGATTTACGACAGCAACGTATGTACCCAATTGCCCAATATTGTCCGAGTCGAACTTGTCGGTCTTGATCTCAACAACCACATAACAGCGAAGTTTCAGATTGTAGAAGAGCATGTCAATGAATTTTTCCGTCTTACCTATCATTATTCGGTATTCTCTACCAATAAAGGCGAAACCCGTTCCTAATTCAAGTAAAAATTTGACAATATTACGTTCTAATGCATCTTTCAATTCTTTTTCCTTATACCCTGCTGTCATGGTCAGAAAGTCGAATTTAT